>JBEAQB010000151.1:0-5284 GCA_041164125.1 Cyanobacteriota bacterium | reverse complement strand
CAACAGAATCGTCTAATTGATCCCTTGTTGGGGGTTAAGGATCTAGAACAGGGTTGTCTAAAGATGGTGGCCCGAGCCAACTTAGCCGACGATCCCCTGCGTCTGTTGCGAGCATATCGTCAAGCGGCCCAACTCCAATTTTCCCTTGATACCCAGACCCGCCTCAGTTTGCAACAATTAGCACCCCAGATCCAAACGGTAGCGGCGGAGCGGGTACAGGCGGAATTTAATTACCTATTGGGTAGCCCCCGCGGCAGTCAGTGGTTATTGGCCGCTTGGCAAGATGGCTTACTAACCTATTGGTTTCCCCACGCCAATCTAGGGTCTCTCAACACCATTGGCTGCATTGATCTGGCGATCGCCGCCATTAAACATCAATTAACACTGCCCCATCGTCAACAGTTTTTTCAGTCCTTAGGAAAAAAGGGGATTGCGATCACCAAGTTAGCCAGTTTGGTAGCAGCGGATCCCAGTACAGCAGAAGCCGAACTACAACAGCTCAAATATTCCCGCCAGGAACTGCGGTCTGTGCAAGGAATTTTGCAGGCTTATCCCCAATTAACAACGTTACGGCAGGAGGAAAGCCGACGCCGTCTCTATTTCTTCTTTGCGGAACTGGGAAAATATTTTCCACATTTTATTTTGTATGCTGTCGCCCATGCCCCCCATGACTATCATCGGTTTCTTTTTCGTTTGTTAGATCACTACCTCAACCCAGAAGATGCGATTGCCCATCCCCGTTCATTGATTACGGGTAAAGATTTAATTGAGCACCTCCAGATCCGGCCGAGCCCTTTAATTGGTCAGCTTTTAACCGAAGTGCAGGTGGCACAAATTGAAGGGATTGTGCACACAGTTCCCGATGCCCTTGCCTACGCCCAAAAACTAACCCAGCCGCCAGAATCAGCAGAATGATCTAGACTGTAGGCGATCGCCGTCCTTAAGGAACACCATATGCCTCGCGCCGCTGCGTCCCAAGACCTCTACCAAAACATTAAAACGTTCTACGACGATTCCAGTCTGTTGTGGGAATCCATCTGGGGAGAGCACATGCACCATGGATATTATGGGCCTCGTGGTAGCTACCGTGGCGATCGTCGCCAAGCCCAGATTGATCTCATGGCTGAACTATTGGCCTGGTCAGTACCGAACAATACACCTAATCCGCACCGTATTTTGGATCTGGGCTGTGGTATTGGCGGGAGTAGTTTGTACCTGGCGCAGCGCTATCAGGCTGATGTGGTGGGGGTTAGTCTTTCCCCGGTGCAGATTAATCGAGCACAAGAGCGCGCTGATACCCTGGGATTGAAGCAGACCTGCCAGTTTCATGTTGCCAATGCCTTAGATCTCCCGTTTGAGTCAAATTCCTTTGATTGGGTTTGGTCCCTTGAAAGTGGAGAGCACATGCCGAATAAGGCTCAATTCCTGCAGGAAGCGGGGCGGATGCTTAAACCAGGTGGGAGATTAATTTTAGCCACCTGGTGTCATCGCCCCTTAGACCCCGGCAATGGTCCCCTCACCCCCGATGAACGACGTCATTTGCAAGCCATCTACGATGTGTATTGTTTGCCCTATGTCGTCTCCCTACCCGATTATCAGGCGATCGCCGCTGATTGCGGCTTTGAGCAAATTCAAGCCGCCGATTGGTCGCCGGCCGTTGCGCCATTTTGGTCTCAGGTTATTGCCTCTGTGTTTGACCCCCAGGCGTTATGGGGGTTATTAAAAACTGGCCCCAATATCATCAATGCCGCTTTATCATTACGGCTGATGCAGTGGGGATATGAACGGGGCTTAGTCCGCTTTGGTGTGTTAACAGCCGTAAAACCGTTGAGTTAGCCCCTGGTTGGTTTAGCTATGAATTTTGATTATCTCCATCTTTACGTTAAGGATTATTCACAGGCGTGTCGTTGGTATCAAGAGAGTTGGGGCTTTGCATTAACCCGCGAACACAAAACGCCCCATTCCCAGACGGGGGTTTTCCAGCAAGGTCAGATTTTGTTACTTATTTCTGCACCGTTGGGCCAGCAAGGGGCGATCGCCGATTATTTATCACTCCATCCGCCAGGGATCGGGGAGGTGGCATTTCAGGTCGCCCATTGGTCCGCGTTTAACGAAAAACTAGCTGTGTTAGGAATCGCGACCACACCGATAGTGCATCCACTGACGGAGGCGATGGGGCTGACATTTACTGCCTGGGGGAATGTGCGCCATAGTCTCTTTCCTCGCCGTCAGCCCTTAGATAACAAGGCTGGGTTAGGATTAATGGCGATCGATCACGTGGTCTTAAATGTGCCCAAAGCCGACTTTCAAGCTGCGTCATCCTGGTACCAAACGCTTTTTAAATGGCGGGTGCAACAACGCTTTACGATTACAACCCCCTACTCAGGACTGTATAGCGAAGCCTTAATTGATCCCGGGGAACAGATTCAATTCAATCTCAACTGTCCGAGTAACCAACACTCCCAAATTCAAACCTTTTTAAACCATAATCACGGCGCAGGGATTCAGCATGTGGCGTTTCGCAGTCATTCTATTTTAGAAACGATTAAACGACTCAGACAAAATTCAGTGGCATTTTTAAGCGTGCCGAGGCATTACTATGTCAGGAAACAGCAGCAGTTTACAGCAACGCCCCGGCCGGACCATTCCCCCCACATTGATTGGCAGACTTTGCAAGACCTAGGCATCCTAGTAGACGGCGAGAAGACGCATCAATCATCATTATTGCTACAAATTTTTACCCAACCCCTATTTGGACAATCCAGTTTTTTTTGGGAAATTATTGAACGTTGTCAGCGTGCCACCGGCTTTGGCGAAGGTAATTTCCAAGCGCTTTATGAAGCAGTAGAAGCTGGCGAAAATTCGCATTGAGCCGGAGCCCAGCGTCTCGCCTAAAGACCGCCTAGGTCGCCGATCTTAGGAGACCTAGCCACGCTGCTCCCCTCCCGCCCCTATTGATTGAGCTTGACGCACCGGTTCTGACGGACTATTCAACGCGGACTGTAATTTATGCCACAAATCTGACTCTACGGTAATCGGGATAAATTGCTCGATAGAGGGGGAAAATCGTCTTTTGGCTGCGGGTTTAGGGGCGAAGGATGTGGTTGTGGGGGATGAGGGTTGGGCTAAGGAGTTGCCCGGACTGGAGGATTGTTTAAGGGAGTTAGGAACTTTCTGAGGGGGGTTAGGGTCAATCTTAGGAGACGGAGGGAATTCTGTTTTAACGGCTTCGGTGATAGGAGTGAGGGACTTTGGTAATTTTTGCGAAACCATTTGCTCAAACTCAGGGGGAAAATGGCAGCGGGGTTGTCCTTTTCCTTGCCAAAATTGTAAGAGGTGCTCTACTGAAATCGCTTTATAGCGACCAAGATACAGCGCTTCTATTACTGCCAAGCGAATCCAGAAAGCAGAGAAATGCCTGAGCCATTTATCGGTCAACTGCGTTGGGGCTAGGCCACGCAGATCGAAACAGTAGGCAGTCAAAAGAGAAACTGTCTGCAAGATATGATGATTTTCCTGGGGGTGGGCTACTGTCATGGTGGTGATTCTAGGAAAGTCCGAGGATATTGACTGTATCTTATGATGGTTTTTCCTTAAAATTTGGGTCGAACTGGGGAGGAGGTCTGAAAGACCATGAACAGACACGTTAACGTATGGGGAACATTTGTAGCCTTCTCCATTACCCTTGCCATTGCCCACAATATTCCGACGCAAATCGCCGATTTACCTAATCGCTCTGTGGCGATCGCCCAACAGTCTAAAAATCGGGCTAAATTAACGATTTTGCGTTCTTGGCACGACTTTATCGTACGCAAACATCGGTCCACTGGCAATCCGTTGGGGCAATTCTCGCGGGTTAAGCTTCATTCATCCCCGCGCTAGGCCTAGAGGCGTTCACTCGTCACCGATTAACCAACTCCCCAAGGCGATCGCCGCGATCAACAGTGCCAGTTTCAGTCCCGCCAGTACCCCTTGAAAAAGTTGTAAGGGCAGATTAACTAACAAGTCCGTAAATAATCCATTGGCAATCAGAATGATCACCATTAACCAAATCACATTCATGGGTTTTGGTAACAACGATTGTCCATACCTTGACAGCATTCCAGGGTTGGCGTCGTTTCTAGTTGAATTGTGCTGTGGCTGATACCAAAATTTTTCGCCAAGGAGTCGCTAATATCGGGCACAATCTGAGCGGCGTCCAGGGCGGGATCCACGACCAAATGAACGGTTAAGGCGGTTTCGGTAGTACTTAGCGCCCACACATGCAGATGGTGAAAGCCCATAACCTGGGGATGTTCTCGTAAAAAAGTTTGCACGGCTTTCATCTCAATCGTTGCAGGAACCCCGTCGAGCAGTAAGCGCACCGTCTCTTTTAACAGTCCCCAAGTGCCGATGAAAATTAACATCACAATCACCAAACTCATGGCGGGATCCAGCCAAACCTGACCTGTGAGCATCATGGCGATCGCCCCGAGGACAACCCCCACAGACACCAAGGCATCGGTGAGCATATGAAAGAAAACCCCTTTTAAGTTGAGGTCATCTTGTTCTTTAGCAAATAACCACGCTGTCAAGCCGTTGAAGACAATCCCCAAACTGGCTGCCCCAATCACCACATTTTCTTGGATGGGCAGGGGGGCTTGGAAGCGATGAATGGCTTCGAGACTAATTGCCCCGAGGGCCACCAGGATGAGGGCCGCATTGAGGAGAGCGGCTAGAATGGTTGACCGTTTAAAACCGTAGGTATAGTGAATCGAGGCTCGGCGTTGTCCCAGCCAAACAGCCCCCCAGGCAATTAATAACCCCAAAACATCGCTCAGGTTGTGCCCCGCATCGGCTAACAACGAGAGGGAATGACTGACTACTCCCAAAATAATTTGCAGGCCCACAATGCCCACATTCAAGCCCAAGCTGAGCAAAAAGAGTCGATTCTTGCTGCCGGCAGGGGGGGGAGACGGGTGGTGATGACCATGGTGAAGATGCTCAGGCATGAATACATCCTCCACAATTAGGGAGCAGGGGAAGGCTGGGGTAAATTGCGCGCTTTATAAAACAACTCTAAACTTTGGCGATCACCAACATAACGCCAATGCCACGGTTCGTAGCTAACCCCCTGGGGATTGTTGGGGGGAAAAGACAATTCAAAACTGTATTTAGCCGCATTATTTTTGAGCCATTGAAAAGCCTTAGTCTGGGCAAAACTTGCGTTGAGATGGGTGCCCTGGGCACTGCCGTCGCCAATATCCACCGCGTAACCCGTGTGATGCTCACTGTAACCGGGGGG
>JBEAQB010000150.1:0-5978 GCA_041164125.1 Cyanobacteriota bacterium | reverse complement strand
TTCAGTTCTATGACAAGTAGTAACGCCAACAATGACAAAACGCTGGCTGCAATGAAAAATTTTGCAGAGCAATATGCAAAACGTACGGACACCTATTTTTGCAGTGATTTATCGGTTACAGCCGTGGTTATTGAAGGGTTAGCCCGACATAAAGAAGAATTAGGTGCGCCCCTATGTCCCTGTCGTCACTACGAAGACAAAGAAGCAGAGGTTAAAAACACGTTTTGGAATTGTCCCTGTGTCCCCATGCGGGAACGGAAAGAATGCCACTGTATGTTATTTTTAACCCCGGATAATGACTTTGCCGGGGAAGAACAAGCGATTTCAATGGAACTGTTGGAAGACGTTAAGGCCAGCATGGCTTGAGGTTGCCGAAGGGGTTAAGGGGCCATGAATGAGCAAGACGGCTTAGCACTGGGACTGGAGCAATTTAACCAACAAAACTTCTATGCCTGTCACGATACGCTAGAGGCAGTTTGGTTGCAGTGTGATCCCGGGGAGAAGAATTTTTACCAGGGAATTTTACAAATTGCTGTGGCTCACTATCATCTCTCTAATCATAACTGGCAGGGGGGGGTGACCTTGTTAGGGGAAGGAATCCGGCGCTTAACCCCCTTTCGTCCAACCCACCAAAGGGTGAACATCGAACGCCTATTGCAAGACAGTTCTAGTTTATTAACCGCATTGCAGCGCATTCCTCCTTCAGAATTGTCCCAATGGTTAGCGTCAGATCAGGGGCAATACCAGATACCCCAGATTCATTGCGGTCTTTCAGGCGATTAGGCTTGGATATCTCTGCCTGAGTTGAGTGAACGACGCCTCCTTGCTGGTTGCAGTAGCCCGCGTGCGAGGAAGGGGAATTCCCGCTCGTATCAGTTAAGCTTGAGCAGGGGACACGTCAAAGCTAGGAAGCATTGATAATGCAAACTTACGATGCCATTGTGGTGGGGGCCGGGATTACCGGGGCGGCGATCGCCTATGAATTACAGGCGCAAGGGCAGCGGGTGTTGTTGTTGGAAAAATCCCCCCAACCGATCAATGCAACGGCGTTAAGTTATGGCGGCATTACTTACTGGGCCGGAACCACACCACTCCAACAACAATTGTGCTACGAGAGTCGCCACCACTGGACCTATATGAGCCAGGCCTTGGATGGCGAGACGGAATATCGAGAGTTAGAGTTATTACTCTATGTCCGTCCTGAAGACGATCTAAGCACCCTGAGACGTCAACTGGGGGCTTGCCTGATTCCGCCCCATTATCTTGACCCCCTCACGGCGATCGCCCTCGAACCCCAACTTAACCCTGACGCCATTCAGGGCGCTTTTGTCGTCCCCCAGGGGCATGTTAATGCCGGCAAGACAGTGAAAGCCTATCTAGATGCGTTCCAACAGCGGGGGGGGACCATTCAGATCGCGACGGTCACCCAGTTTCTGGCAGCCAACTCAAAGATTATTGGGGTGAAGACAAACCGTCAAAATATTTTTGCTAACCGAGTCATTGTTGCCACAGGGGGACAAAGTCGTTCTTTGTTGGCCCCTTATCATTTTTCATTACCCCTCTATTTCACCCATGCCCTCCTCCTCCAAACACCGTATACCGCCGAACAATTACGCTGTGTGGTTATGCCAGCAGATTTACAACAACGTCCCAACCTGGAGGCCCTAGCCATCCAGGCGGATTGGCGCCATCCCCAAGAACTGTGTCTGGCAACGGTTCTAGAGGCGGGGGCAGTCCAGTTCTTGGACGGTCATTTATTCTTGGGGCAAATCAGCCAACTCGCCACTTCCCCCCATTACCGCCCGGATGTGTCCCTGGCAAAACAGCAATTACAAACGGCGATCGCCAGACTTTTACCGAGCCTCGCGACCTTACCCAGCACCTGTCACCATTGCCTGGTGGCCTTTACCCATAATCCCTTGCCCTTGGTTGGGGACATTCCCAGTTTGCCCGGATTGAGCCTATTTACCGGTTTTACCCATCCCTTGGTTTATGGGCCGCCCCTCGCCCATCGCTTTGCCCGGTGGATGATGGGGAATACTGATCCGATGATTACGGCGATCGCCCAGTCCCTAGAGACCCTGGAGACGAAATAACAATACTTGAGTCTGTTGATCGGGGCTAAAGTTGTTATCGCTCAGGAGCAACAGACTTTGGGAGCCATCGGCTAGTATCGGTCCCAGGGTTAACCCCTCGAAATTATCGAGGTCAATCTCCAACGCGGCTAAATCCAGCAATAATTGTTTTCGCATCGGTGTTAAGGTTTGGGTACCAGGCTGAAAACTTTGAACATTGGACGTATCCGTCGCATTACCATTCACCACTTGAAACAGCTTGGCGCCAAACCCTGTTAAGCCAAACGTTCGTTCCAAACTCAGAAAGTACCCTTCCCTGGGTAACGCTAACATTTCGCTTAACCCGTGGCTGAGGGTGCCCGCTGGAGCAGGATCAAGGCGGTATAGACTTTCACTGACTAATACTGGGGGACCAATGGAATTGATCAGATAATGTAACCAACGAATTGGAGCATTGTTGGGAGGGTCGTCAGGATCAATATCCTGGGCGAGAGCACTCTCCGTCGCGACAAATAGCCGAAACGGATCGTCGGGTAAGACGCTGGTGGCCGCAATCGTTAAGGGTTCAAAGCCGAGATTATTCCGGATGCCTTGGACGGGATCCCCCCCTGGTAAAAACCGACGGGGAATAGGCAGTTCACGTAATAACTGCCCAGTTTGGCGATCAAATTCGCCGATGATAGGCGGGCTTTGGCTCGGCATCACCCCCTCACTACTGATGTACAAACTCTGACGGGGGGAGAGGGCAATGCCTTCGGGATCAAGGGTCTGGGGAGGGTAGGGTTGACCGTCGGCCTGTTTCAGCAACGTAACATTTTTGACGGATATTCCTTCAATAGTGACCCTTTGCTGTGCTTGACCAAGGGGAATAGCGAGGCGATAAAACCGGGGCGATCGCCGGTCATCACTAATGGCGTAATACAGATCCTGACGGCGGTCATAGACGAGGCCAGACAATCCCCCAACGGGGAGACCGGCTAGTGTTTCATCAGGAAGGGTGTCCCTGGCGAGGAATTCTAGGGATAAATCGGGAAATAGTCGGGGGTCGGCTTGACCTAGATTTGTGGGCAGGGCGCAGGCGGGTAGGGTTAGAGAAACAATCCCTATCATTAACAGCCCCAAAGCTCTGTACACAAAAGTTTTTGGGGATTGCAACTGCCGCCAAAGAAAGTGAGCCATCACAAGCATTTGCTCCAAAAGTCTGCCTTCGTTATTGTAGCTAGCCCGGTTTCTCTAGACTCCCAGATTACCAATGGGATCTTGGGCCAGAAAGCGGCGATCAGTGGGTAAAGGGGCGATCGCCTCGGTTAGGAAAAACTTGCCCGCCTCTAACCAGCCTTTTAAGGTTTCCGCCACTTCCCGGGACCGGGCAATGCTGGCTAACGGTGCCACTCGGACGACTTTACCTTCAATGGTGATTTTGCCGCTTTTGAGTTGGGCGTAGGTCACCAAACCAAAGGTGGGACGGACACGGCGGGGAATCGAAAAATCCACCACCGGGGCAACAATGTCATTGTCTTTGACGGCGCAGTGTTGGATAACGCTTTCGTTGAGGACAGGAATAGGAACCCCGACCCCTAACATCAGGGAAGGGCCGTAATTTTTTAAATAACAGCCCCGAACCCAATAGGCATCCATCTGTTTAGCATCACCAATCAACGCTAGGGTTGCTGCCGGCCCAATGGGGGTGTGATTGGGTAATCGTTTTTGCAGGGGGAAATGTTGGGTTCCTTCCCAGGCAATGTAACCGACGCCACCGCCTAAAAAGATTTTGGTGCCAATCCCGATCGCCTCTAATTGAGGATCGTTAAAGAGGGGCGCAATGGCACCGGGGTTAGAATACACGGCATTGCCCAAACGGGGTTGCAACGGGCCAAGGTAAGTGTATAAAAGGCGATCGCCCCCATTCACCCCCACAATGAAATTTTGGTACAAATTACGGGGGTTGTAGAGATAAAACTGATTGATGCGATCTGCGCTAATCGTCGTCTCCAATGCAGTCCGGGGATAACAGTCCGTCCCCTGGCCAATGGCCCGCAGGGAAACACTATTCCCCGCAATTAAATCTTCGATGATGTGACCGCCTCCCCGCTCCTGGGGTAAAGTCCCACTACGGGACTCCGACTCATTGAGGACTTCCCCCGAGGCTGTCATTTCCGCCGCTGCCGTCGCCCCCAGATATAAGTCCACCGCCCCAAAGCCAGCATAGGCTGGTATGCCATCCAACCAGCATTGACGAACTTTGATCGGCGGGTCGGTCTGCCCTAGGTTTAAAATGGCTCCTGATGACTCCATCGGCTCAAATGTGCCCGTACACACCACATCCACCTGTTCTGCCACCTTGGTAACCCCTTGTTCTGCCACCAGGGCCTTAACCCTTTCCGCCGTGCACACAACGGCTTTGCCCTGGCGCAATTTCTGATTAATTTCGGCGATCGTCCGCATGGCATTGATCATGAGTCGTGGATAGGTTGGGGCTGTTTAGAGTGACTTTTTCGTCTGTGTCCCCGCCCTCATCATACCGTTGTGCCTTCTACTGCCCTCACCGCCGCCCGTCTCGAACAGGAACGCTTACGCCATCAGGTCATTCTTGAGGATGGTTTTTCGTCGTTAGATTTGGTTGCTGGGGTTGATGTGGCCTTTGCGGATCAAGGACGCTGGAGCAAAGCAGCCATTGTGATCATGACCTATCCAGAGTTAAAAGTCGTAGAAACGGCGATCGCCGCTATCCCCACCGCGTTTCCCTATTACTCTGGGTTTTTATCCTTTCGAGAACTGCCCGTGATCCTCGCCGCTTGGCAGAAACTACAGCGTCAACCCGACCTAATTCTCTGTGACGGGCAGGGCATTGCCCATCCCCGCCGCTTTGGCTTAGCCTGCCATTTAGGTGTTCATTTGAATTTACCCACCATTGGCATAGCCAAATCCCGCTTGATCGGCAGTTACGAACCTGTGCCAACGGAAAAAGGTGCCTGGGTCACCTTACAACACCACAAGGAAACCATCGGCATTGTGTTGCGGTCTCGCACCAACGTCAAACCACTCTTCATTTCCGTAGGACACAAAGTCAGTTTAGCCAACGCCCGCCAGATCGTACTCCACTGCCTAGGGCGTTATCGATTGCCAGAACCCACTCGCCAAGCGGACAAAATCAGTAAATTACCGTTGGCACATTTTTTGCCGGATTTGTCTGGGTCGGAAGTCAAAGCAAAATGAATAAGATCGGTCTGATTTAGGTGTTGATCTGAGTACCGATATTATTGAAAACCCAGAACGTTTTCCTCTGATCCTACATTCCGCAGGTTGATAAAGGATTGACCAGATGGATGGTAATAGCGCTCAACCGGTAGTCCCAATAGGCGAATAATCAGTCGTCGCTCATCAGTTAGGTTACTGAGGTGGCGCTGGTCCTTCAGGTTAATCCAGTGAATACCCTGAAACTTTTGCATAATCCATCGAAAAGTGGGCCTGGTTCCAAGCGAGTTTGTGTTGAAGGGTTAAACTAGAAAGAGAAGTAGGGAGGAAAAATCATGAAAAAAAGACGTCCTAGAGGAACAGCAGGAGACAAGACAATCTGTCTTCCGATAGACGAGGGGATAAACTACAAAAGCCTGGTAGAAAATGAAAGAGAATACCGGAGCTACTTGGAAAAAAAGATTGAAAAGTATCCCGAATTGTTTCCTTTAGGGATAAAAGAAGGTTTTCGGCTCCACGGTTTTGTCACCTCAAAACGCCGGCGGATAAGGACTCGTCGAATCCTATTTATTAAAGTCTAATCGCGAGGCCTATCAAATTCGTCCAGATTTTGTAACGCCGTACATGAGCGAAAAAGCGGAGGTCGCAGAAAAAGCCCTATATTTGCGAAAACAGGGAGTGTCCTATGAAGGAATAGCGTATATCCTG
>JBEAQB010000149.1:0-8352 GCA_041164125.1 Cyanobacteriota bacterium | reverse complement strand
GTTATTCGCCTTCCCTTGTCAATGGTTCGTAAATGAAAATTATAATTGCGGGAAATCTCGCTTAATTTAGTAAGCCAAGCCCATGCTGCGGGTGGTTTCCGCCCCCAAATAAACACGAATGCTTAAAAAGTCGGTCGGACAAGCGGTTTCACAACGTTTGCAACCCACGCAGTCCTCAGTTCTAGGGGAAGAGGCAATCTGGGCCGCTTTACAGCCATCCCAGGGAACCATTTCTAAAACATCGAGGGGGCAAGCCCGCACGCATTGGGTACAACCGATACAGGTATCGTAAATTTTTACACTATGTGACATTGACTATCGGCTCCTTAACCGAGGGTTCTCCGTAAAGTCGAAAAAAAATATATTGTCAGGATTATGGGTTAGTTTACCCCAGTCCTGAATTTCCTTTCAGAAAAACCGTCATAACTTTAAATTCTGTTACATCTATAGCTAGGCTGGGGTTGAAAATTGTAAGATCCCCCCGCCTATCGGCACCCCCCTTGTCAAGGGGGGCTGGGGGGGATCGAGCACAAAACCAATCTTCTATTTAATTGCAATTAGGTACTTATAGCTAGGCTGGGGACAAAATGACGACGGCATCAAGCCTAACTGATGGGAACTGCCGTCACACCGCCTCACCGAATCCTGGCTAATCTCTGGAAAATTCGAGGCGGCGATCGCCAACACCGCCTCCACCATCAACCGAATCCTTAGAAAAAATTAATATTTTGCCTGGTCCTGGCCCGAAAAATCCTTGCTAGATTATTGTCTGTAACAACTCTTTGCTTCAGTCCTGACGCTATTTTCGACTTGTCACGACTTTAACCGCCTCTTCTCAGGCGTTGTTGATAAATCCTATGAGTACTTTTCCCTGGCTAACGACGATTATTTTGCTGCCTATCGTCGCAGCGTTATTTCTTCCCATCATCCCCGATAAAGATGGCAAAACCGTTAGATGGTATTCCTTGACGGTGGGCTTGATCGATTTTGCCTTAATCGTCTATGCATTTTACAGCAACTTTGATCTTACTCAACCAGGGTTACAGTTGACAGAAAGTTATACTTGGTTACCACAAATTGACTTGCAATGGTCAGTGGGCGCCGATGGCCTGTCCATGCCGTTGATTATTTTGACGGGATTTATCACGACCTTAGCGACGATGGCGGCGTGGCCAGTGACATTAAAACCTAAACTCTTTTACTTCCTCATGCTGTTGATGTATGGGGGGCAAATTGCAGTTTTTGCAGTTCAAGATATTCTGTTATTTTTCCTGGTGTGGGAACTGGAATTGGTGCCAGTTTACCTGATTCTCTCCATCTGGGGCGGCAAAAAGCGATTATACGCCGCAACAAAATTTATTCTTTACACCGCTGGCGGCTCCCTATTCATCCTTTTAGCGGGGTTGACCTTGGCCTTCTATGGGGATGCTAATACCTTCAATATGTCGGCGATCGCCGCTAAGGATATTCCTTTAAATTTGCAATTATTGCTTTATGCCGGCTTTTTAATTGCCTATGGCGTGAAGCTGCCGATTTTTCCCCTCCATACCTGGCTGCCCGATGCCCACGGTGAAGCCACCGCACCGGCCCACATGTTACTGGCGGGAATTTTATTGAAAATGGGAGGCTATGCTTTACTGCGCATGAATGTGGGGATGTTACCTGATGCCCACGCCATTTTTGCCCCCGTGTTAGTCATTTTGGGGGTCGTCAATATTATTTATGCTGCCCTAACCTCATTTGCCCAGCGCAACCTGAAGCGCAAAATTGCCTATTCTTCCATTTCCCACATGGGTTTTGTCTTAATCGGCTTATCTTCCTTTACTGACCTGGGCACCAGTGGGGCCATGCTACAAATGATTTCCCACGGTTTGATCGGGGCAAGTCTCTTTTTTATGGTCGGATCTACTTATGATCGTACCCACACCCTGATGTTGGATGAAATGGGGGGAATTGGCCAAAAAATGAAAAAAGGGTTTGCGATGTGGACCGCCTGTTCTTTGGCATCCCTTGCCCTACCAGGGATGAGTGGTTTTGTCGCAGAACTGATGGTCTTTGTCGGCTTTGCCACTAGCGATGCTTACAATGTCGTTTTCCGCACCATTATTGTGGTGTTAATGGGAGTGGGCGTTATCTTAACACCGATTTATTTGCTGTCAATGCTACGGGAAATGCTCTACGGTCCAGAAAATCGGGAACTGGTCAGCCACGCTAACTTGATTGACGTTGAACCCCGTGAAGTTTTCATTATCGGTTGTCTCTTGGTGCCCATTATCGGTATCGGCTTTTATCCCAAGTTAATTACCCAAATTTATGACCCCACCATCGGTCAACTGGTGCAAACCGCACGGCGATCGGTTCCCAGCCTAAATTCTACCGAAACCATTGCCCATGCTTTAACAGATTTACCGGTCTTAAAAGCACCGACCATTGGGTTAAGGTAATGTTTGCCATGCCAACAATGCAGCGCCGGCCTCCAAGCCCCACAGCATGAGCGTAAAGCCCAGCAGCAAAAAATACATCCAGGGCTGGGAAAGGGGAATTACCGCATCCGTCTCAATGCCTGTGTGGGCCGCCACTAATTGGGTCAGGCGATTAAAGCCTGACACCCGCATGGGCAATAAATAAGCCCGGTCTCTCTGGGGAGTGACAAAATAATAAACGAGACCGCCTTGTCCTGTCGTCCGGCACTTTAACTCACTCACCTCAGACCAAGGGAGTTGCCAACCCGAGCGAAAAAAGCGTGGCACCCAGTGGGGATATTGCACCTGAATGTATTGATCCGTTAATTGCACCTGTTCACTCAGGGCGGCGATCAAGGCAAGGAGACCGATCGCCAGGGCCACTGTTAACAATCCAGCGAGACCTGGTTGTCCTTGACTGATTAAGGCCAGGATTGGTAGGGGGATAGTTAACGCTAAATAGAGATTGATCAGCGTCACTTTAATCAAAGGAGACAGGCGAAAAATTTCGGATTGTGGTGAAGGAGTCTCGGTCAAATCAGGAAACGAAGCGGGAATCATAGGGGGGCTGCATAGACAAACACCTTCCTATGGTAAACAGCTTGAACCAAGGATGCTAGCAAGCCTCCCACTTTGCCCCCCTCTCTCTCCACGTCCTTCACCTTTTGTCTAGACAACGGCGATCAACATACAGAACGGATTCCCCTAGATTTGCTAGTTGGGGGTGCGAAACCGCTGCTGTTGCCATTCCAAAAATAACGCTCGACATTGCAAGCAGGTTAAGCGTTGTAATAATTGGGGGACATCCTGGGGGATTTGCATCGTGACCCCGATCACCGTTTGAGGGAGAGGACAGTCAGGATCAATTTCAGCCCAATAGCCATAGAGTTGTTGGTTAGAGAATGAACTATTCACCATCCACCCCTCAGGGTTGATCGCTTGAGTTTTTAAGATTGCCCTGGCAGGAATAGCGAGTTCCCGGTGTAAGATTTGCTCTAATGTATTCCTTACCTGATCTCGGTCTGGCAAGCGTCCCCCGGGAAAATCCCAGGTGGCTGTCCCCATACCAGGGCGGAACATCGGTGGCGGTAACAAGAGACGATCAGATTGTTGGGGCAAAATAATCAATGAGTCAGCTTTCTCCACCCGCCAATAATCAAGCTGTTGACCTTGGTTGTCTAACCACTTTTCCCCAATCAGGGTGAGCCAAGGGGTCTTGAGTTCTGTCAAGCGATCCACGCAGGTCCAACGGCACATTTTTGACACGCCTCACCATAAGCTGGAGGGTTAAGGGGGGAAACCACCTCAATTCTTTCCCCTAATCTAATTTCATCCGTCTTTTTCATCAGGGCTTTGGGTAAATTGTTGCCGTTCTTGTTGTACCAGGGGATCTTCCTCCAAGCTCGGAAAAGTCGCCAGTTTCAATTTTCCTTGCCCAAACCGCCGTAGCAGTGGCCAGCCCTGTTGCTGCCACCATCCCACAATACCGTTGGGTAAAACAGTGACCACAATCAAAAACAGAGCGCCTTGAAAAAAGAGCCAAACGGCAGGAAATTGTTCACTCAAACTGCTTTGGGCAAGACGGACTAAAAGCGTCCCGAGAACAGCCCCCACCAGAGTGGCCCGACCACCAACAGCCACCCAAATGACCATTTCAATGGAAAATGCGACATCCATAATACTGGGGGTGATAATCCCAGTCTGTACGGTATAAAGCCCCCCTGATAGTCCGGCGATCGCCCCGGAGATGGCAAAAACGAGGACTTTAAAGCCGGTGGGATCATAGCCGGTGAATCTTACTCGTGTTTCGTCGTCCCGAATGGCCACCAATAAGCGGCCAAAGCGGCCGCTGGTTAGCCAGCGGCAGAGTAAGTAAACGAATAAAAGGGCGAGAACACTCACTTCGTAAAAGAGCAACTGCACGTTATCAGAGCTAGCTAATTGCCCAAAAAACAGTTGCGTATCAGTTTTTAAGCCGTTCGTACCGTTAATTAACTTTTGTTGTCCATTGAAGAAGTTATAGAAGACCAACAGCGCTGCTTGGGTCAAAATCGAAAAATAGACCCCTTTAATCCGATTGCGAAAAATCAGATACCCTAACAAGCCGGCGATCGCCCCTGGCACTAGTAACATGGCTAAAAAAGTAACCGGCAGTGTGTGAAAGGGTTGCCAAAGCCAGGGCAACGTTTCAACACCATAGAGGGTAAAGAATTCTGGCAGTTGTTGCCCGTCTGGCAGCTGCAAATTTAAATACATCGCCAAGGCATACCCCCCTAACGCAAAGAAAATGCCATGGCCTAGGCTTAACAAGCCGGTATAACCCCAAATCAAATCAATGCCCAGCGCAACAATTGTCAAAGAAATAAAACGCCCCATCAACCGCAGCCGTAAAAAGGGCAAATTTGTCAGTAACCATTCACTCACCACCCAATCTGACAGGGACAACAGACCGATAATGAGCGGGATGAAGGCAAAAATTACCACAGCAATCAATAAGGCATAATCTCCCCAGCCCAACCATCTAAGCAGCTTGAAGAGAGGAGAATTGGTTTTAGGAGAGACGTTTTGCATAGATAACGGGGGACGAACAAATTAATCAAAATCGAAATGGGGTGGAGGCGGCTCGCACAGCCAGGGATTGCCAGATCTTTTCCTGTTGGATTGTCCTGACCCTCTCCTCGAAAATCGTTAGGGGAAACACCAACGGCCAGGCCAGGGTAAGCGCAAGTTACAATTCCGCCGTGCGACCTTTGGGGGGAAACATCCCCGCCGGTTTAATCTGCAAGAAGAGGATAATCAGTGCGAACACTAACACCCGGGCCATGCTGGTGGTGGCAAAAAAGGTGAAGAAATCAAACAAGGGTTGGAAAAACCCATCCGGGGGGAAGAGGCGAATCAGGGTGCCACTTCCAATCAAGTCACTGGCAATCCCGATCGACGCTGCAGCAATAATCGTGCCTAACAAATTACCGACTCCGCCCACTACCACCACCATAAAGGTGTTGACAATGTAATCTTGACCCATATTCGGTCCCACAGCACCGAGGAAACTAATGGCACACCCTGCTATCCCCGCTAAGCCGGAGCCTAACGCAAAGGTTAAGGCGTCCACTTGACCAGTGGGAATCCCTAAGCAGGCACTCATACTACGGTTCTGGGTAACGGAGCGAATTCGTAACCCCCAATTAGAGCGGTAAAAAATCAAATAAACTGCCAGTAGGCACAGCAAGGTTAACGCGATAATGAAAAGCCGCGTGTAAGGGAGTTGAAAATCCCCCACAGGCAATCCTCCCCGTAACCAACTCGGCGCAGTGACATTGACATTACGGGCGCTAAACCAAGGGCGGTTCCAAAAATCAGATTGCGCTTGAAAGATGGCAAATCCCGTGACTCCGGCAATCAATGCACTTAAGGTTAAGAGCAACACTCTTGCCCTGCCTAACCAAGGACGCCATGCTTCCGTGCGCTGGATTAACCACATTCCCCCAAAATACAGCAGGACAAATACAGCAATCGCTGCCACCATCACCCAGTTAACGCTGCGGACAAACTGTTGCAAAATTAAGCTCACGCCCCAGGTTGCGAGTAAGGTTTCTAACGGTCTCCCGTATAGGTAACGAATGACCTGCCGCTCCAGAATTAAGCCGGCGATCGCCGCGACCAGAAAGGCCACGGGTAATGCCGCCAAAATATAAAAATTAAACCAAGGCTCACCAAAAGCTTTAAATAGATTTTGAACGACAAAGGTGCTGTAGGCTCCCAACATCATTAGCTCGCCGTGGGCAAGATTAATTACCCCCATCAAGCCAAATACAATTGCTAATCCTAAAGCCGCAATGAGTAGAACGGAACTGGTGCTTAAGCCGTTAAAAATTCCTTCGAGAAGTGGTGACACAATGGTGGGGAAAAAGAGACAACAGAGAAGAGTGCCCTACCGCTTGCGGCGGACGTGCCCTCTTAGTTAACCCTGTCTGGGGCTTCTCAAGTGTTACAAAAAACACAGTTTCACAACGCGGCTTAGCAAAATCAAGGCTTACACCCATCGGCATCCACGACAATGCGCAGGTAAAATGGCCTCGGAGCCCAAGCATTGGGCAAGGAAAAAGATTGACAGCCGTTAACGTATCTTTTACGCTTGACACATTTACTGATTCTTTACAGTATTTATTAACTCAATTTTTGCCACTAATATTAGGTATTCGTAACAAATGCGCGTTTGTGTGATCGGAACAGGCTACGTTGGGCTGGTGACAGGAGTCTGCTTGGCCCAGATGGGACATCATGTCATTTGCCTGGACAATAACGAAGAGAAAGTCAAACTCATGCGGAGCGGGCAGTCCCCCATTTACGAACCTGGGCTATCGGAGTTGATGGTCAGCAATATGCAAGGGGGGCGGTTGATTTTTTCAACCGATTTGGGCAAGGGGGTTAGCGATAGTGACGTCCTCTTTATTGCGGTGGGAACGCCAGCCTTGGAATCTGGGGCCAGTGATACCCGCTATGTGGAGGCAGTGGCCCGGGGCATCGGTCAACATTTGCAGGATGAAAAATATCGCGTCATTGTCAATAAATCGACGGTTCCCATCGGCTCTGGGGATTGGGTGCGAATGATCGTTACTGAAGGGACAGAGGCACGACAACGGGAAACCGGGACGGCGATCGCCGTTAATTTTGACGTGGTCAGTAATCCTGAATTTTTGCGGGAAGGCTCGGCAGTTTATGACACCTTCAACCCAGATCGTATTGTGTTGGGGAGTAATAGCCCCCAAGCATTAGCGGTGATGAAAACACTTTATACCCCTTTGATTGAGCGCCAGATGGGTAATGATCCGACCTTGCCCCCGGTCCCAGTGGTGATGACGGATCTCAGTTCCGCTGAAATGATTAAATATGCCGCCAACGCTTTCTTAGCCACCAAAATTAGTTTTATTAACGAAGTTGCCAACATCTGCGATCGCGTTGGGGCCGATGTTACCCAGGTTGCTGCTGGCATCGGCCTGGATTCACGCATTGGCAGTAAATTTCTGAACGCCGGCATTGGTTGGGGCGGATCCTGTTTTCCCAAGGACGTCTCTGCGTTGATTCACACGGCCAAGGATTATGGCTACACCACATCAATTCTCAATGCGGTCGTGGCAGTTAATCAGGTACAGCGCTTAATTGTGGTGGAAAAATTACAGCAGGCGTTAAAAATTCTCAAAGGAAAAGTTGTTGGTCTCTTGGGGCTGACGTTTAAGCCCGACACCGATGATATGCGTGATGCGCCGTCTCTGAACATCATTCGCCAATTGAATCATCTGGGCGCTAAGGTCAAAGCCTATGATCCTATTGTTTCCCAGTCGGGGCTAAGCCATGGCTTATCAGGCGTCCAGATTGAATCAACCCCTGCGATGCTGGCTGATCACTGTGATGCGTTGATTTTGGTGACAGAATGGCAAGAGTTTCTCAAACTTGATTTTGCGGCCCTAGCCAGTCGCATGAATCAAGCAGTCATCGTTGACGGCCGTAATTTTCTGCCTAAAGGTCAATTACAGGCCGCAGGCTTCCGCTATCTAGGGATTGGGCAGAACTAATCCAGCGTCCCAAAAGCACGACTTCCAGGGGCCCCATTGATGGGGTGTCTCATGACTGTTGGTTCGCTGATTTTTCCTAGTGTTCAGGAATTTTTTGAAAACACTATATATGGCGTTTAACTTACATAATGACTGTTTAGACTGAGCTAATTTTCTCCGTGGGAGACTAACCCATATTTAGTCTTGCTTGTTAATGCCTTTTGACGATCACTACAAGTCCTATTCTGCCGTTGATAATTCCAAAAGTGTTCCCAAAATGAGCGAACCGACATTCATAGGGGGACGGCTGAATCGTTTAGGTAATCTCAGCTTACAGA
>JBEAQB010000148.1:0-3776 GCA_041164125.1 Cyanobacteriota bacterium | reverse complement strand
GTTAAGTAACCTTAATTGCTTTCCGGTTACTGTTCCCCTTGGTTAGCCAATCAGGGGGAATTAGATTTTATTTTTTAGATTTTCAACGCGTTTCATGACCTCCATCCTGACCCAACTCAATCACCACTTCGCCCAAGCCCTCGCGGGTCAGTTTACCGATGACGTGACGTTACCCACTCCCTTAGTCGTTCCGGCAAGCAATCCTAAGTTTGGGGATTTCCAATGCAATATTGCCCTCCCTTTAGCGAAACAACTGGGACAACAACCCAGGGCGATCGCCGCTGAGATTGTGGAAAAGGTTGATTTAACGGAAATTTGTGCGCCGTTGACCATTGCGGGGCCAGGGTTTATTAACTTGCAACTATTGCCGGACTATTTAGTGCAGCAGTTAGTTGGCATTGAATCTGATGAGCGTTTAGGGGTTGAAACGCTAGCGGAACCGGAACGGGTGATTGTGGATTTTTCCAGCCCCAATATTGCCAAAGAAATGCATGTCGGTCATTTACGATCCACCATCATTGGTGACTGCATCGCGCGGGTATTAGAATTTCGGGGTTATGACGTGTTGCGCCTCAACCATGTGGGGGATTGGGGCACCCAATTTGGCATGTTGATTACCTATTTAAAAGAGGTTTCTCCAGCAGCCTTAGTGACGGCGGATGCCTTAGAGATTGGCGATTTAGTGGCATTTTATAAGCAAGCGAAACAACGGTTTGATGAAGATGAACAGTTTCGAGACACCTCCCGTCAGGCAGTGGTGGGGCTACAGTCCGGCGATCCTGAGAGTTTAACAGCCTGGCAATTACTCTGTGATCAATCCCGGCGGGAATTTCAGGTCATTTATGACTGGTTGGATATTGACATTACCGAGCGGGGGGAATCTTTTTATAATCCCCTATTAGCCGATGTGGTTAAACAGTTAGATGCCCAAGGGTTATTAGTGGAAGATGCGGGGGCCCAATGTGTTTTTCTCGATGGTTTTACCAATAAAGACGGCGATCGCCTACCGTTAATTGTGCAGAAATCCAATGGGGGTTATAACTATGCCACCACGGATCTGGCGGCGTTAACCTATCGGTTGCAAACTGACCATGCCCAACGCATTATTTATGTCACCGATGCGGGGCAGGCCAATCATTTTGCCCAGGTGTTTCAGGTGGCGACCAAAGCGGGGATTGTCACCGATCCCCATCAAGTCGTACATGTCCCCTTTGGTTTAGTTAAAGGAGAAGATGGCAAAAAACTGAAAACCCGTGCAGGGGACACCATTCGCCTTAAGGATTTACTGAGCGAGGCCGTTGCCCATGCCCACCAGGATTTAGCAACCCGATTGGACACAGAAGACCGGCAAGAAACCCCCGAATTTATTGAAACGGTGGCCCAACGGGTGGGCATTGCAGCGGTGAAATATGCCGATCTCAGCCAGAACAGAACGAGTGATTACATATTCAGTTTTGACAAAATGCTAGCCCTCCAAGGCAACACCGCCCCCTATATGCTCTATGCCTATGCCCGCATCCAAAGTATTAGTCGGGAAGGGGGCATTGATTTCAGCCAGCTCTCTGCCGGGGAAATTGTTTTAGCCGATGAAACGGAATTGGCTTTAGCAAAGCATCTGTTGCAGTTTGCCGATGTCATTGCAACGGTGGAAACCATGTTTTTACCCAATCGACTCTGTGATTATTTGTATGAATTGAGTAAAACTTTTAACCGCTTTTATGAAAATTGTCCCGTCTTGAAAGCCGAAGATCCCCAACGGCGATCGCGCTTGTTACTGTGTGATTTGACCGCTAAGACCTTAAAACTGGGGCTGTCCTTGTTGGGCATTCCTGTCCTATCGCGGATGTGATGACGACCGATCGCCTGG
The DNA here is from genome assembly GCA_041164125.1 of Cyanobacteriota bacterium. Taxonomy (GTDB): domain Bacteria; phylum Cyanobacteriota; class Cyanobacteriia; order Cyanobacteriales; family Microcystaceae; genus Synechocystis. Next base: position 1,909 of record JBEAQB010000148.1, on the reverse strand, counting down.
GCGCAAGTCACACCGCAGTCGACGCCCCCAAGCCTTGCCGTAGATTACCGAAAGCATTGGAGGACGCTTTGATGGAGAAAGGGATTGGCGGTTGCTAAAATCTCTGAGGACTGGGAGCAGAGGTCTTGACCTTGCCAATCAGTGATCATCGCCCCTACCCCCTCAAGAATGGGAATCAGGGCACAAAAATCATAAAAATTCATGTCAGCTTCAAAGATCACTAGGGGCATTGCCGTCCAGCCTGCTGCTAAGGCTAAATAATTCAAACAGTCTCCCCCAAAGGCTGTACGTTGACACTGTTCGTACAGTGTTTTGGCATAGGTTTGCTGTTTAACCGTGGTGAACATTAACGGTGTCGTGGAAACAAGGCAGGCATCCTGTAAGGGGGTTGCCTGATCGTGATAGGGATTGTTTAAGCGTTTACCATTGAGCTGAGACTGTTCCCCTCGCACGCCTTGCCAGCGATCGCCGGTAATAGGCTGATTAGCGATACCTACCACAGGAACCATTTGGGCGTTAACCAAGCCAATTAAGGTCCCAAAAATGGGTAAGCCTCGCACAAAAGAGGCAGTGCCATCAATGGGATCTAGCACCCAGGTATAACCCGATTGGCTGGGAATATTCTCCCCTTCTTCCCGGATAATGCCATCGTCGGGCAGTTGTTGCCGCAGAATTTTCACCATGGCATCTTCAGCGGCTTGATCAGCCTGAGTAACGATCGCCGAAATTTGATCGGTTTTGGTTTGACTCGGAAGGTGGGGGCGACGAAAATAAGAGCGCAAAATTTCCCCCGCGTGGTCGGCCAATTGATGGGCGATCACCAAGCGGCGTGCGAGACTTTGAGACGTCATGGTTTACCTGGGTCAGCTTTGAGGTCAGCGATCACCCTTAACAAGTGATCAATTTCCGCATCGGTGCCAATGGTGATGCGAAGATAGTGGGCAATACGGGGTTGACTGAAATAGCGCACCAAAATTTTGCGCCTTTTGAGGGCTTGATAGAGGTCAGCGGCAGAGATCCACGCTGGCGCGGCAAAGACGAAATTGGCATCGGAGTCAAACACATCAAAGTCCAGCGCCCGCAGGGCGACAGTTAAGCGGCCACGGGTCGCCCGAATCTTTTGCCACAGCGGCACAAACTCGTCGTGGGACTGCAACGCGGCTGTGCCCAGATATTGGGCCAACCGATCCAGGTTATAGGAATCGCGCACTTTATCCATTTCTCCAATTAGCCCCGGCGCGGCGATCGCTAACCCCACCCGCATGCCGGCTAAACTATAACTCTTGGAGAGGGTGCGAGAAATGATCACGTTGTCAAATTCTTGTAAAAATTCCCCATGATCCTGGTCAGAAAAATCGCCATAGGCTTCGTCAATGACCACAATCCCCTGGGCCTGCGCGCAAGTTTGCCGTAAAAATTCTCGATTCAGTTCCTTGCCCTTAGGCGGATTCGGGGAAGCCAGAAACATTAATTTTGCCTCGGGACAAACCACGGGCCCCGTTAACTCAAAGTGTTCATCGGTGGGAATCCGTTTAATCACGGCTCCATGGACAGCGGCGATCGTCTCATATAGGGAATAGGTCAAATCCAAAAACGCCACCGTTTCCCCCGGATTAACAAACGTCCGTAGGGCAATATTGAGAATGTCATCGGAGCCATTCCCCGCCAAGATTTGCTCCACTTTGACCCCAAATACCGCTGCGGCCGCCTGACGTAATTGAGTCGAGACGGGATCAGGGTAAAGCCTGACTTTCTCTAATTCCGTCGCAATCCCCTGAAAGATTTGGGCCGGCGGCGGATAAGGACATTCATTTGTATTAAGTTTAATAAAGTCATTGGTTTGGGGTTGTTCCCCCGGCACATAAGCAGGGGTTTGACGGACGGAATGACGAATCGGCAGCATACGAAC
>JBEAQB010000147.1:0-9487 GCA_041164125.1 Cyanobacteriota bacterium | reverse complement strand
CTGTATTTATTTATACCGTTTGAATTTGGAATTGCTGCTTCAATCTCTTTCGCATGTACTTTTGCCCACACTCCCTTTCCCATTAAATACAAGGATCTTCAAGCTCTGTCTCTCAAAAAATAACCAGCACCTTCTCAATCATGTTATTCCCTTCAGAGGGGACAAACGGCGATCGCCTTGGGGGGCATTTAAAAGAACTCAACTGTTTTGTCGGAAATTATAGCTTGTACCTTGAGCCAGCCCCCTTACTTTGTTGGTATCAGTCCAGAACACTGGGATGCCAAAGGCAGTTTTGCACCTGTACCGTAGCTTAGTGCCATTGTAAAAGAGTATTAAGCAATGATTGATTTGTTGCTTCTGGCCAACCAATAACTGACAGTTAGCCATAAAAAACCCAAATAACGTTAGGGTGTTTTGGGTTCTTGCCCCTGGGTCATTAATGTTTCGAGCTTAACCAAGCGACTTTGTAAAGCTTGGTTTTCCTGTTGTAGCTTATCCACACTGTCCTGTAAGCTTTTCACTTTGTCATCGGCTTTAATTTTTCCTTGCACTTTTTTGATGGCTTCTTCTGCCATGCGCCGCACCCGCCCGTCGGGGGTTTGATTGGCCAAAGATTGCAAAATAGTGATCGCTTTGGGAGTTTCCATTTGCCCTAAGGCAGACGAAACTGAGACTTGGGTGAGGAAAAAGTCTTCCTGGGCGATCGCCGCTAGTTGCTCCAGGATTTCACTTAATTTTTCCGGGGATTGACCGGTGGAGACGGCCCCGAGGGCGCGGATTGCGGCTAGGCGCAACGGTTGGGGCATCCCGTTTTGGGTGTAGGGCAGGATGGCATCGACGGCGGCCGGGGAGAGGGTTAATTTGCTCAAGCCGGCGATCGCCCCACAACGAACGACTTCATTCCAACCGGAGCGGGTTTGCAAAACGTGGGTTAACTGGTCAATAATGTCTGTTTCTTTTGATTTGAGTAATCCCGACGCCAAGGAACCTAAGGCACTGGCAGCAGCCGCTTCGGCGTAGTAACTGGCTTCCCCTTGGGCTAGGCATTGACTGAGAGCGGTGTAACTCCTTTCGGTTTTGACCTGGCCGAGGGCGGCGATAATGGCCCGGCGTACCTTGGGATGATCGGTTTTAAGACCGGCAATCAACACCTCTCCTACCTGATCAAGGTTGATGCTGGCTAACTGTTCCGCAATTTCCACCCGCACGCCCCAAAAGGGATCATGCAATAACCGTTCCCCTAAGAAGTTGACCACCTCTAATCCCCCTTGTTTGGCTAAGGCGATCGCCGCGTAAATGCGGGAAATAGGATCGGGATCGTGGGTGCATTGGGCTTTTAGCTCAGCGGTGGGATAGGCTAATTCGAGGGTTTTAAGGAAATGATTGCCTTGATCGAAACTGATAAAATCCGGTTTACGGGCTAGGGGAAAATAAAAGACCTGTTCCCGCTCTTTAAGTTGTAGTGGAATCACTTGGTTGGTAACTATTTCGCCATCTAGGTAATTGAAGGCGATGGGGATTTTTAAATTAAATAATTCCTTATGGGTACTTTCCGCACTGGCCTGGGTCTGGGTAATGGTTAACTGGGCTAAATTAGCGTCACTCTCCCAACTGTAACTAACCTTAAATTCTGGATGTCCCCCCCGAAACACATACTGATCAAATAACCAGAGTAAATTAAAGCCCGTTGCCTTTTCGATCGCCCGTAATAAGTCAATCGTTTCCACGGTGCGATGGGCGTGGTCATTGACAAAGGTGTGAATGGCTTTAAAAAATAATTCATCCCCCAAAACTGCCCGAATCATATGATATACACACGCCCCTTTCTCGTAGAGGTGACGGTCATAGAGTTCGATCGCCTCGCGGTAAACATGGGTGACAATGGGACGACGGTAACGGGAGGCATCCTCTGCTAGATAGTTGCGGGCTTCCCCTAATAGGTAGTACGCAGCATCATTTTTGCCATATTCATGATCCGTCCACAATACCTCCGCATAGGACGCCATACCTTCCTTAATCCAAGCATGGGACCAATGTTTAATCACCACCAAATCCCCAAACCATTGGTGGGCTAATTCATGGGCCACTAAACTTTCCGTGTTGCGATTATCCAACGCGGCCCGTTCATCTAATAAACAGCGATCCGTTAATAGGGTCGTAGAGGTATTTTCCATCCCCCCAAAAATGAAATCCGCCACACACACTTGGTCGTAGTTGGGGAAGGCGTAGGGATAACCAAAGGTTTGATTAAAAAATTCAATCATCTGGGGCGTTTTGCCCATGCTCCGTTGTCCATCCGCCTCTCGCCCTTTCTCAACGTAATAGCGCACCGGCATCTCGCCACAGTGATCGGTTAATTCCGCAAAATCGGCGATCGCCAGGGTCATCAAATAGGTGGGATGAATTTCGGTTTGTTGCCAATGAAAAACGTGCTGTTTACCTAAATCGATCTGATCAATTAAAGACCCATTGGAAATGACTCGATAGGGTTTAGCAACCTGCACCCGAATTTCCGACGTCGCCAATTGCCCCGGATAGTCAAAACAGGGGAACCAATAACGTGAATCTTCATCTTCCCCTTGGGTCCAGACTTGCATCGGTTTTTCCGGGTAATGTTCATCGGGATGGATAAAGTACAAGCCCCGGCGGGGATGTTTGACATGATACTGAATGTCTAGGGTGGTTGCCGACTCGGTTAAGGGTTGTAGTAAATCAATGGTCAGTGTTTCCCCGTCATGATCAAATCGCTGGCTAACCCCTTGGAGGAAAACACAATCAATTGTCATTTCCACCGCATCCAGTACCAGCCGCTGAATCCCTTCCCGCACCGGGGTTAAGGTGATTTTGCAACTCCCCTGAAAACAGCGCTCATCAATGTCAATCTTGAGATCCAAGGCAATATGAGTGACCTGCCCAGGGCGATCGGGATTGTAGTGAGGTTTTGCCCCCGGCAGCTCAAAGCTTTTGCGATGATTGGACTCAGTATCAAAGGTAAGGAAGGACATCCGATTTGCGGGGAAAGAGAAAGAGATAAACAAGACTATTCAAACCTTATCGCCCCAAGGCTTTCCCTGACAAGTAACGCCCTAGCTAGTGGCATCTGGGATTGATTCCCTTGCTTGCTTGAATGACGACCACCGCTTAAACCTTATGCTTGTTGACGATGAATCTTCTGAAGCGACTGTAACGTCAATCGTCTTATTATTGATGATGATCGCTAAAACCAATTAGGTTTTAGTGTAGTACCTTAAAACACATAGGGGGTATATTGTGGTGTTTATTCCAGACGACAGTGACTTTGAGATGGACTTCAGAGGGATTCCCATGCCCTTAGATCCCAAGTTATTACGGATGGCTCGGCGTATTTACCGTAGTTATCGTTTGCTCCATCCCAAGGCCCAGCGTCAGCCCCTGGGGATTGCCATCCATAAAGAGACCCACCGTGGCCAGTTGATGTTTAATCGCCAGCCGGTGTTACTACCGGGGGAATGCTTTGTCCCGCTCCAGCAACTAGAGCCGGAAATGCCCGCGGCTAGTTAAGGGGCCGCTTGTTGATCACTAAGGTAATGTGGCAGCCACATAAGCCGCTACCCTAGAGAGACAAAGTCATGCTTAGGAAGGGGCGCCATGGGGGCAAATCAATTTGACTTGATTGTGGTAGGGTCTGGCGCAGCGGGACTCTACGCCTGTTTGTGTCTACCGAGTCATTATCGCATTGCTCTGATTACCAAAGCAGAACTTAAGACAGGGGCAAGTGATTGGGCCCAAGGGGGTATTGCCGCTGCCATTGCGCCGACGGATTCTCCCCAAGCTCACTACGAAGATACCCTGAATGCTGGGGGCGGATTGTGCGAACCCGGGGCTGTGAATTTTTTGGTGGAACAAGCCCCCCAGGCGATCGCCGAATTGCTGCAATTTGGCGTCAGTTTTGATCGCCACAATAATCAGTTGGCATTGACGTTGGAGGCGGCCCATTCCCAACCCCGCGTCTTACATGCAGCCGACACGACCGGTCGCGCCATTGTTTCTACCCTCTTAAAACAAGTCCAAGCCCGTCCCAATATTGCTATTTACCCCCAGGCGATCGCCCTCAGTTTAGACTTAAATCCCCAGACAAATCACTGTCAGGGCATCCAGGTGTTTGTCAACCAACAGATTCAATGGTTCCAAGCCAGGGCGGTATTATTAGCCACTGGCGGTGGGGGTCAAGTTTTTGCCCAAACCACCAATCCCAAAGTCAGTACTGGCGACGGCATTGCCTTGGCCTGGCGAGCCGGGGCACCGCTGCGGGACCTAGAGTTTTTTCAATTTCATCCCACGGCCTTAACCAAACCGAATGTGCCCCACTTTTTAATTAGTGAAGCAGTACGAGGGGAAGGCGCCCATTTGCGGGACCGTCAGGGAAAGCGGTTTATGTTTGACTATCACCCCAAAGGGGAATTGGCGCCGAGGGATGTGGTGAGTCGATCAATTTTTCAACATTTGGCTGCCACCGAAACAGACCCGACCCAAGCCACCGTTTTTTTAGATCTCAGTCCCATTGACCCCGAACAGATTCAGCGGCGCTTTCCCAATATTATTCGTCGCTGTCGCCAGTGGGGGGTGGATCTGTTTCAAGAACCCATTCCCGTTGCCCCGGCGGCCCATTATTGGATGGGGGGCATTGTCACCGATATTGCTTGTCAAACCCCGATTCCCGGCTTGCTTGCCTTGGGGGAAGCGGCAAGTACAGGGGTGCACGGCGCTAATCGTCTAGCCAGTAATTCCTTGTTGGAGTGTATCGTTTTTGCCAGTCAGCTGCGTCAAGTGACCTTACCACCGCCTCCCCCCCCCTATGGTGAGCATCCGAGTCAAACCGTCACCCTAAATTGTGATCAAACGTTGACCGTTCTCCAACGGTTACGGGCTGAGTTACCCCGTCTGATGTGGCAAGCGGCCGGAATTTGCCGAAGAGCAGAGGCCCTAAAAAGGGCGATCGCCCAAGTTCAGCAATGGCGAAGCGACTGGCAAAAGCTCCCACTGAGTCAGAAACTACTGAACTTACCCAGCGGCATTACCATTAACTTAGATCTTCCCGACAGTCGCACCAGTATCCAATGCTGGGCGGAAGTATGGAATTTATTAGATGTTGCCTACTTAATTCTCAATAGTGCCTTATTCCGTCAAGAAAGCCGGGGCGGCCATTACCGGGTAGATTTCCCACACCCTTACCCTGAATGGCGCTGCCATACGGTTATTAAACAGGATCATTGGCAAAAGGAGAGCATTAGCCGGGAAGAGTCCTGACACAAGAAACGGGCTAAGTTCACAACGGCTACCCCTACGCATTAGCCATTGGGGACTGACGGTACGTCAGCTATCCCCACGGTTAAGGGTTAAACAATCTTAAAAGATCCTGACGGGCGCTATAAAAAGGTCAGATTACTGCTAACCTTAAAAGCTCCATTTCCTCGTCACTTTAGGGGGGATGTGGGTCGTACCAGTTGCTCCCGTCGCCCCAATGATTGGCAATGGTTTCTGACGTTAATCACCACACTACACTCTCTTACTCTTAACCATTATAAAAAAATTTCCGTAGAATCCACTAACTCTTGAGATATTTTGGGTTTATGCAGGAAATTTACTGGTCTAGATAGAGAAATTCAATGATTTAATGTCTTTTATGAATGCTTAAGCTTCCCTGATAACATGCCTGAATTTCCGGTGCCTAAATTTTCTTTAACAACCCCCCTTTACTACGTTAATGACGTCCCCCATCTGGGTAGCGCCTATACAACTCTGGCGGCCGATGCCTTGGCACGGTTTAAGCGGTTGCAGGGCTATGACGTTTTACTGATTACGGGAACTGACGAACATGGCCAAAAAATCCAACGCACTGCCGAGGAAAAGGGGCTGGCGCCTCAGGCCCATTGTGATCAAATCGTGACGCAGTACCAATCCCTTTGGCGATCGCTCAATATTGACTATGACCGCTTTAGTCGCACCACTGCCGCCAATCATGCCGCCATCGTCAATGATTTTTTTCAACGGGTTTGGAACAAGGGGGATATTTATTTAGCGCAACAACAAGGATGGTATTGTGTTGCCTGCGAAGAGTTTAAAGAAGAACGCGATCTCCTAGAGGGCAATGCCTGTCCCCTTCATCCCAACCGTCCTACAGAATGGCGCGACGAAGCTAACTATTTCTTTCGCCTCTCCCGTTATCAACCGGATCTCGAACGGCTTTACGCTGAACAGCCTAGCTTTATTCAGCCTTCCAGCCGTCGCAACGAAGTACTGAACTTTGTTCAACAGGGGTTACAGGACTTCTCGATCTCTCGCGTTAATTTAACATGGGGTTTTCCCCTACCCACCGATCCCAGCCATACCCTTTATGTTTGGTTCGACGCCCTGTTGGGCTATGTCACTGCTTTACTCGAGCCTGACCAACCCGCTAGCTTGGATACTGCTTTAACGAAGTGGTGGCCAATTAACCTCCATCTCATCGGCAAAGATATTTTGCGCTTCCATGCCGTGTATTGGCCTGCCATGCTCATGTCTGCCGGGATCCCCTTGCCAGGTCAGGTCTTTGGCCATGGGTTTCTCACCAAGAATGGGCAGAAAATGAGTAAAAGTTTGGGAAATACTGTCGATCCCAGTGAGTTGATCAATCGTTACGGCAGCGATGCGTTTCGCTTTTATTTCCTCAAGGAAATTGAGTTTGGCAAAGATGGCGACTTCAATGAAACTCGGTTTATCAATATGCTTAACGCCAATCTGGCTAACGACTTGGGTAATTTGCTGAATCGGACCTTGGGCATGGTGAAAAAGTATTGCCAGGGGCATGGTCCCCAGCTCACCGCCACGGATCTTGCCCCCGATAATCCCCTAAAATCGTTGGGGGGATGCTTGGCAGCACAGGTGAGCGATGCCTACGAAGCCTTGGCCTTTGCTGACGCCTGCGAGGCTATTTTTACCCTTGTACGGGCGGGCAATAAATATATCGATGACAGGGCCCCCTGGAAGCTCTTTAAACAGGGCAACCAACGGGAAGTAGAGGAAATTCTCTACAGCGTGCTGGAATCCCTCCGCTTAGCGGCCTACCTGTTATCACCGATAATTCCTGGGTTAAGCACAAAAGTCTATGCCCAATTGGGCTTTGACCGGGATTTTGACCAATGGCGATCGCCGCTTGAGCAAGGGGAAGAGTTTCACCGTCACCAGCAATGGGGACAATTCCCCGCCAATCTTACCCTCCCGCCGGCTGAGCCAGTCTTCAGTAAATTAGAATTGTTAGAGATGCCGTGAACATCTTCACCTGTTTTTAGCGCACCTGACATTCGTTTTTTATACTTTTTTCTAATCTTTTTTTAAAAACCACCATAATACACCAATGTTTGAGGATTTTGAACAGGATTCACTTTTTACCCCCGCCCAATTACTCGAAAATCGGGGCAGAGTTGCCATTTTTATTGATGGTTCAAACTTGTTTTACGCAGCCCTCCAATTGGGAATTGAGATTGACTATACAAAACTCCTCCACTGCCTAACGGGGGGATCCCGCCTGCTGCGGGCCTTTTTTTACACAGGGGTTGACCGTAGCAATGAAAAGCAACAGGGATTTTTGCTCTGGATGCGTCGCAATGGCTATCGGGTTATTGCTAAGGACCTAGTGCAGTTGCCGGATGGTTCCAAAAAAGCCAACCTGGACGTTGAGATTGCCGTGGATCTCATGTCGCTGGTGGGCGCCTATGATACGGCAGTGGTGGTCAGCGGCGATGGGGATCTTGCCTATGCTGCCGACGCGGTCAGTTACCGAGGCGCACGCATCGAGGTGGTTAGCCTGAGGTCAATGACTAGCGATAGTCTGATTAATGTATCTGATCGCTATGTGGATTTGGATAGCATCAAAGATGAGATTCAAAAACACCCGAAAGCGGGGAATAGCTATCGCAATTTATCCCCCGTTACCGTTCTCCCCCAGGAGCGGGGCACCTAAGGTCTTATCAGTCCAAAATGAGCGTGTCTTTGGTTGTGGCGCGGCGACGATTATCTTTGGCGTCGTACTCCGCTATGCAACTGTCCTGCTCCACCATCACACAGCTTAAATAGTCAGTAATTTCAATCAATCCGGCCCTCAAGGCCTTACCGACAGGCGCTTTTTTGGCGGTTTGGGTATCACTGCCAGAGCTAATGCCAAGAATACTGATGCTGTTGGCAGAACTTTCAGACGTATCGGTGGCCCGGCCCTCCACGGTGCGAGCATGCACCACTTCCCCGGTGGTAGAGTCCACCACCCGTAAATCGATCGCCACGTAGGCCTCTTGCTTGGTGCTGCGTTGATTATTGCCGATGTTAACAAACCCCAAGTTAATCCCAAAGGTATTGCCCCCGGATTCCTGGGCAACCCCTTCTTCGTAGGCGGTAACTTTGCCTAAAACAATGTATTGAGCGCCGGTTATTTCCCCTGGCTTGGCGGCGGTTTCCGGTTTAACAATGCCCAACTCAGCCAGTTCTTGCTCCGATAGCACGGCCCCCAGTTTTTGGCGTTCCACCACGGTAAAGTTACCGGTGGCAGTCAATTCATTGCTCAGGGCGTCAGCTAGTTCCTTAGACGTGTTTCCCGTCCACCACCAGGAGGAGTTCGTCGTATTTTTAAATGCTGGGACGGAAATGGTGGGATTGCTGGACAGGGATTGGGCTAAGGCGGAAACAGGGACCAGGGTGGCACCACTGATAATGGCGAGGCCAGTCCAAATAGACGGTTGAAAAACCCGGGATATCAGATGCAAGGGTTGAATCTTCATATGCAGCAAAAAAACGCGTGAACAACAAGGACAGTTACAATTCTGCTAGACCTAACATTAGTTCAGTATTTTGCTTAAATCCCACCAGAAAATCAAGCAGGATGAATCGGCAGGATTGGTGGATAACGTGACACATTGACGATGCTTCCAGTTGTTTACCACCCTGAGTATGGGGCACCAATGCCAGCGGGCCATCGTTTCCCAATGGCCAAATTTCGTCTTTTATTTGAGCAATTACAGCGCACCCCCTTAGCGGTGGATTTAAGCTTTCATACCCCCCAGTTTCCCCCCTTAGAAACCCTTCAACTGGTCCACACGCCCCATTATGTGCAGCATTATTGCCAGGGAACCTTGGATGCCAAAGCCATCCGTCGGATTGGCTTACCCTGGAGCACCGCCTTGGCACGGCGCACCCAGATTGCGGTGGGGGGGACAATTTTAACGGCCCAGTTGGCCTTACAGCAGGGAATTGCCTGTAATACTGCGGGGGGGACCCACCATGCTTATCCTGATCACGGTTCGGGTTTTTGTATTTTTAATGATTTGGCGATCGCCGCTAGAGCCGTCCAACACCAAGGGCTGGCAAAAAAAATTCTCATTGTGGACCTAGATGTTCATCAGGGAGATGGCACGGCTTGGATTTTTCGCCATGATCCCTCGGTCTTCACCTTTTCTATGCACTGTGACGTCAACTTTCCCTA
>JBEAQB010000146.1:0-7169 GCA_041164125.1 Cyanobacteriota bacterium | reverse complement strand
ATGAAGTAAAGTTAAAATGGCGTTTTACGGAGAGGCAGCTACCAACAGTCAGTTACCCCAAATTCATTTGCTGGGAATCACCTTGTGGATTTGCCGTCTCTGTAGGGTCTGCTTCCTTCAGCCAGGCAAGGAGAAGGTCTGCTTGTCTCTGCTCAAGTGCATTGATTAATCAAGATTATGATAAATTTTCCTTATTAATGGCGCTAAAGTAGCGCAAAGCGATGGCACAAAGCACCATCGTCCCTACAGTAGGTATATTAATTTGATTTGTCAATGAATATTAGTAAGTTCTCTTTTCAGCCAAGCTAGTCTAGGGGTTTGAGTTGAGACAATATTGTTAAGGTTTCTTGATGACAGCGGCGTCGGTTTGGGCTTGAGGCTTCAGCTGAATGCGGGGATCGTCCGGATTAACGAGATCAATAAAGGCAACCTGTTCCGTCGCGATTAGCGTGGGTAGATGCTGCATTTTTTCGAGCACTGTTAACTGTTGGTCAAATTGGGATAAATCCGATCCCAGAAAAATAGTCCCCAAAGCCGTTGTGAGGCTGATATTGCTGGGATTGTTCCCATTAATGACGCGGATTTTGACGGGGGATTGTTGGATACGGGGCAGGTGAGTTTGCCAAAAGTGGCGATATTGGGGATCGTAACCAAGAAATTGGGGGATTTGGGGCAGTTGGGATCGCTTCTCTTGGCTATAAATTTTGGCAGGGATGTAGTTCCCTTCTGCATCTAGATATCCGAGTCCTTGATCTGAGACGGCGATCGCCAGGGGCTGACGTTCTTGAACGGTGATCAGCAGTTGGGGGGGGAAGAGTTGCCGGGTAACCTCAACGGTGGCTAGGGCCGGATTTTTAGACAATTCAGCCCCCAATTGGTTAGTCGAAAGTTGCCAAATCGCCTGGGGATATTGCAAGGGCAACGTCTGCTCTAAGGTGGCTGACGACACCAATTGGTTGCCTTGAAACGCCACTTGTTGTGGTGATCTGATAGACCATTCGGGGCGACTCATCACCCATACCATCCCTCCGGCCAACCCACAAACCGCTGCAAATTGCCAACAGGCCCGCAAACGCTTCCAGCGTCGTTGCCACATTAATTCTTCACGTCGGTTTTTGAGAGAGTCAGACACAACTAGATCCGTCATGGGAGTGCGATATTCATTATCCTGAAATGTTATAACTTTAGAATCTAAAACTCTGCTGGCATAGCAAGAGTTCAATTCCGTTATTAATCTTCACTGACCAATCTTCACTTACCCCCGCAAGCAAGCCCATGTTTAAGCAAAAACGCAGTCTGATTGTAGGCACAACGGCGCTGTTACTCACAACGGTAGCAGTGACTGGAATGGGACTTCGTCTTGCCCGCTCCGAAAGTTACCTTCAAAATAATCCGAAGGAATTAATTGACGAAGTATGGCAGTTGGTTAACCGCACCTATGTTGATGGTACTTTCAACGGGGAAGATTGGATAGCAGTGCGGCGAGATTATCTGAAACGGGATTATGGCAGCCAAGAGGAAGCTTATACTGCGATTCGCGAAATGCTGGAAAAGTTAGATGATCCCTACACCCGTTTTATGGCCCCCGATGAATTTCAATCGATGCGGATTGATACGTCTGGGGAATTGACTGGGGTTGGTATTCAAATTACTCAGGATCCAGAAACCAATCAAATTGTTGTGGTTGCGCCGATTGAGGATACCCCTGCCTATAAGGCGGGAATTTTGTCGAAAGATATCATTACCAAAATTGATGGTCAATCCACCGATGGCATGGAAGTCGATGACGCAGTCAAGCTGATTCGCGGTAAGCCTGGTAGCAAAGTGGTTCTGACGATTGATCGGGATGGAGAGGCGATCGACTATCCTCTCATTCGTGCTCGGATCGAAATCCACCCTGTCCGGGCCGGGGTTGAAGCGATTAACGGCAGCAAGATTGGTTACATCCGTCTCAACCAGTTTAGTGCCCAAGCCTCCGATGAAATGCGGGATGCAGTCAATAAGCTAGAGCAGGAGAATGTCGTTGGTTATATTTTTGATCTCCGCTCAAATCCCGGGGGGCTTCTGTACGCTAGCGTTGATATTGCCCGCATTTGGTTAGATAAGGGTAAAATCGTTTCCACGGTTGATCGCCGAGGGGAAGTGGAACAGCAAGTTGCTAACCATAAACAACTCACCCAAAAACCCCTGGTGGTGTTAGTGGATGGCGGCTCAGCGAGTGCCAGTGAAATTGTCTCGGGGGCGTTACAAGACCATCAGCGGGCGATCATCGTGGGGACACAGACCTTTGGCAAAGGGTTAGTGCAATCGGTGCGGGAACTTGGGGATGGTTCAGGCATGGCGGTAACGATCGCCAAATACTTAACCCCTAGCGGTCGTGACATCAATAAGCACGGGATTGACCCCGACATCGAAGTTAAACTGAATGACGCGGAACGAAAGTCCCTACAACAGGATCGCGACAAGATTGGCACCATGGCTGACCCTCAGTTTGCTAAAGCCTATGAAGTGCTGATGCAGACAGTTAATCAGACCGCATCCAACTAACGATCTGCCAATCCTGTCTTTGATTAGCAGATGGATCCCCCATCAGGGTTAAAACACCGTTCCTCTAAAATTGGTGTAGGATCAACGGTTGAGCGATTCAACTTTTTTCTGTGCCCATGACCGCATTACTCGAGACCATTAAAGACATCGATAATCGTTTATCTAATCGTCATATCGACCTTGACCCCGGTGGTTACTGGTTAGTGATGGTCGATCGAGCTAATCAACAACTAAAGGTCGAACATTACAGCAATAACATTAATGAAAGTGGTTTGGCTGTTGATCCAGAAACGGGCGAAGTCATTGCTTGCCAAGGGGGCGCAAAACGGTTACCGACGTTAGTGTTAACCGGCCGGAGTGCAAAGGAATTGTGCGTCAAAATTTTTGAACAACTAGACAGGTGCCCCGTGACGATGCTTGACCATGCGGCTTATTTGGGACGGGAATTAATGAGAGCTGAACTTAGCCTGACCCACTGCTGGGATTACATTCAAGACTAGGGGGCCACTCAATGGAAATTTTACCAGCCATAGACTTACTCGGTGGCAAATGCGTGCGACTTTACCAGGGAGATTATGACCGTTCCCAAATCTACCATGAAGATCCAGTAACGGTAGCCCAACAATGGCAGACCCAAGGGGCCAGTCGTCTCCATTTGGTGGATTTAGATGGGGCGAAGGCAGGGCAACCCATCAACCTAACGGCGATCGCCGCCATTGTTAAAGCCTTGGACATTCCCGTACAAGTTGGGGGGGGATTGCGCAACCGAGATCGGGTGAAGCAACTCCTGGATTTGGGGGTCGGACGGGTCATTTTAGGCACGATCGCCGTGGAAAATCCGGACCTCGTCGGCGGATTATGTGCTGAGTTTCCCGGACAAATTGTGGTGGGAATTGACGCCCGTAACGGCAAGGTGGCAACCCGGGGGTGGCTGGAAACCTCGGATGTAGAGGCGGGGACGTTGGCCCACCGTATGGAAACGTTAGGGGCGGCGGCTATTATCTACACAGACATTCATCGGGATGGCACCATGACTGGACCAAATACAGACGCTCTGCGGGAATTGGCGCTGCAGCTTAGCATTCCCGTGATTGCCTCTGGGGGAGTCAGTCAATTACGGGATTTATTCAGTCTATTAAGTCTGGAAAGTCATGGGGTAAACGGCGTCATTATCGGCAAAGCGCTCTATACCGGCGACATTCAACTGGAAGAAGCTATCCGAGCCGTTGGTCCAGGGCGTTGGCAAGATGTCCCCCCGGCCGATTTTCCCCGTTTAGTGTAGTAGAAATTTCTCTGTTCACCATTAAGGACTAGGGTCAGGATAGGGTTTAATGGATTTCAAGCAATCCCTTAGCGTGTCGCCATGACTCCTGCCCCGATCACCAGCGCCTCCCTATTGTTACTCACGGCTTATCTGCTCGGTTCCATCCCAACGGGGTATTGGGCAGGCAAATTATTGCAGGGCATTGATATTCGTGAGCATGGCTCCAAATCCACTGGAGCGACTAACGTATTGCGTACTCTGGGCAAACCAGCAGCAATTGCCGTTTTAGCCATAGATATCCTGAAAGGGATGGCAGCAGTCGGCTTCATTCGCCTCGTTTATCAACAGGGTTGGTTCCCTGCTTTACCCAATAGTTGGCAGGATTGGTTGCTAATCGGCACTGCCATGCTCGCCATGATCGGTCACAGTAAATCTCTTTTTCTGGGTTTCACGGGCGGTAAATCCGTTGCCACTAGCCTAGGGGCATTATTTGTGCTGAATCTCTGGCTGGCAGTGGGAACTCTCTGTACGTTTTTGTTGGTCATTGCCACCACTCGCCTTGTCTCCCTCAGTTCAATTCTGGCGGCGGGCGCGGCGAGTTTAGTGGTGCTCATATTAGGGTTGCCTTTACCCTATCTTGTTTTCTCCCTCAGTGCTGGCGCCTACGTAATTGTCCGACACCGTGCTAATATACAGCGCCTATGGCAGGGAACCGAACCCAAGCTGGGGCAAAAAGCGCCCCAGACGGCCGACGAACCAGGGGCGCTCTAATGGACTTGCCGTTCATTAGGTCTGGCCCAATTCCGCTTTGGCATTGGCGATCGCCAATGCGACTTGTTCAAAGCCTGTTCCCCCATAACTATTACGGGCCGCCACAACCTGACGGGGGGCGATGGCTGCGTAAATATCGTCTGCAAACGCAGGGTGTAGGGCTTGCCATTCCGTTAGCGTGAGATCCTTAAGTAATTTACCCGCTGCCAAACTTGTTTTGACCACTTTCCCCACTAAATTGTAGGCTTCCCGGAAGGGAACACCTTTCGCGGCGAGATAATCGGCCACATCTGTCGCATTGGAAAAATCTTCAGCCACCGCTTCGGTCAAGCGTGATTGGCGAAAGACAATGCCCTCATCGAGCAAAATTGTCATGGCTTCCAGGCTCACCTGGACGGTTTTAACCGCATCGAACAGGGCTTCCTTATCTTCCTGGAGGTCTTTGTTATAGGCTAAGGGCAAACCCTTCATCAGCACCAGCATGGCTTGCAAATGACCAATCACCCGTCCCGCCTTCCCCCGAATCAACTCCGGCACATCGGGATTTTTCTTCTGGGGCATAATGCTGGACCCCGTGGCACAGCGGTCAGTCAGACTGATAAAGCTAAATTCTTGGGAGGCCCAAAGAATCATTTCTTCACTCAAGCGGCTGAGATGCACCATGATCAAGCTAGCTGCATTCAAAAATTCAATGGCAAAATCCCGATCACTCACCCCGTCCAAACTGTTGGCATACAGTCCTTCAAACCCTAACAACTCTGCACTGTAATGGCGGTCAATCGGAAATGTGGTTCCGGCCAACGCCCCGGAACCGAGGGGAGAAATATTGGTGCGGGCGCGGATTTCCCCTAACCGCTGCCAGTCCCGTTGAGCCATCTGGAAATAGGCCAACAGGTGATGGGCTAAACTAACAGGCTGGGCCCGCTGTAAATGGGTATAACCAGGAATGAGGGTTTCCACATTGGCTGCGGCCAAGGTTACCAACACGCTTTGAAAATCCCGTAACCGTTGGCGAATATCATCAATTTGTTCACGGAGATATAGCCGAATATCAGTACCCACTTGATCATTGCGAGAACGGGCCGTGTGTAGCTTTTTGCCAATATCCCCTACTAATTCGGTTAAGCGACGCTCGACAGCAAAATGCACATCTTCTTGATCGACGCCGGGGTTAAACGTTCCCGCCCGGTATTCAGCTCGAATTTGGTCTAGCCCTTCAATCAACTGTTCTGCTTCTGACTCACTGAGGATGCCGGTTTTTGCCAACATCTTGCCATGGGCGATCGAGCCGTTTAGGTCATACTCTATCAGTTCAATATCGAAACCAATACTGGCGTTGAACAGGGTAATGGCTGGATGTAGCGTCCCTTCAAAGCGATCGCTCCAAGTTGTTTTTGTCATAGCAGGTGCAGAAATAGCGAAAGTAATGATCAAGAAAAAGTCAGCTAATACGGATGAGCGTCTTAGATGTTACTGCTTAGATTTTACCCGCACAACTACTAGGGTCATATCATCTCGGGCAGGAATTTTGTCGGTTTGATGACTATTGCGGGGACCAACAAAGGTTTCCACTGCCGTGAAAATTTCGGTGAGGATAGCCTGAGCGGTGTGACATTTTTGGCAGGCCTGTTCAAAGGCGTACCGTAAATTCTGATCATCGAATCGATCGCCTTTGCTGTTGCCCGCGTCGGTCAGGCCATCGGTATAAAAAAGCACGACATCGCCGGGCAAGAGCCGAATTTGAGCATCTCGATAACTGGAATCTGCTTCCAACCCAATCACCGTTCCTTCCGTATCGAGCAGCGTTAAGGGGGATGCGGCTTGATCCGCCTGGGCACGCCAGAGTAGGGGGGGGTGATGGGCCGCGTTGCTATAGGACAAAATACCCGTTTGGGGATTGTACTCGGAGTAGAATAACGTAACGAAACGATGGGAATTTTCCAAGTCGGCATACATGACACGATTCAGATGCCCAAGGATTTGGGCCGGACTGTGGCGATTCAACACTTCAGCCCGGAGCATGCCCCGAGTCATCGTCATGATTAGGCCCGCTGGCACACCTTTCCCCATGACATCGCCAATCACAATACTCCAAGGGATATCAGGACTAATTGGGTTTTTGCACAGCCAATCGCTATGACGTAGTTGATCATAATTAGTGGGGATAAAGTCGTAATAATCCCCCCCGACACGACTGGCCGTTTTACATTGGGCAGCAATTTCTAGCCCCCAAATTTCTGGGCAACACCGGGGCAACAGTTGGGCTTGAATTTCTGAGGCAATTTCCAATTCTCGGTCCTGGATTTCCCGGGATCGCAATTTTTGGTTCAGGTCACTATTGGCGATCGCCACAGCGGTTTGATCCGCAATTAGTTGTAATAGTTTGCGGCGGGTAGGCGTCCACGTGTAATGGCGATCTTGGCTGAAAATATACAGTCGTCCGACTTCCGCCTTCTGGTTCAAAATGGGGGTGTTATAGCTAGCGAGTGACGCAAAGGTTTGCCGCCATTGCTGGTCAATCTGACTAAATGCCAAGCGTGGGTCGTCCGAATAGTTACTCCAGTTTTGTCGTGCCTCTTGGCAGACC
>JBEAQB010000145.1:0-3486 GCA_041164125.1 Cyanobacteriota bacterium | reverse complement strand
GCAACTTGATTGATCGTTACGACAAAGTCAAACTGGTTCCCCTCGGGGAATATATTCCCTTCGCCAAGCTGTTGGGGAAATTCATTCAACGTCTTTCCCCCCTCAAGGATCAACTGGTCCCTGGCGATCGCCCCGTTGTCCTCAACACCCCCTTTGGTCAAGGGATTGTCAGTATTTGTTACGAATCTGCTTTTCCCGAATTATTCCGGCAACAACTATTGCAGGGGGGCGACTTTATCCTTTCGAGTGCAAATAATGCCCACTATAGTAATGCCATGCCGGCCCAGCACCATGCCCTGGATGTGATGCGGGCCATTGAAAATGATCGATGGTTAGCAAGGGCCACCAATACCGGCTACTCAGCCATAATTTCCCCCCAGGGAGACACCCTATGGCTATCAGATTTAAACCAGTATCAACTCCATGCCGGGACAATTTATCGTCGCCAAACCCGAACCCTGTACGCTGATTGGGGGGATTGGTTAACGATATGGCTCTTGGGCCTGAGTGGTATAACTTGGCTGGGCATTAAATTGAGGCGCTAGTTTCTGCTAGTAGGTGTCGACAGGCATCTTCGAGTAAATCAATCACATGGTCAAATCCCGCCTGACCACCATAATAGGGATCGGGGACTTCCGGATCGCGGAAGTTGCGGGCATAGTCACACATCATCTTAACTTTGTGATTGTACTGTCCTTGCCCATCGTGGGATAAAATCTCCCGGTAGTTATCCCGGTCCATCGCTAGGATTAAATCAAATTCAGCAAAGTCTTTAGGGTGAAATTGTCTCGCCCGTCCGCTCACCCTGTAGCCACGTTTTTTAAGACTGTCCGCCATGCGGCGATCAGGCGGAGAGCCGAGATGGTAATGAGAGGTTCCGGCTGAATCACACTCAATCACCGTGGTTAACCCCGCCGCTGCAATGTGATGATTCATAATATTTTCCGCCGCCGGCGATCGGCAAATATTGCCCAAGCAAACAAATAAAATTTTAGCCATAGTACAGTCTCCACAGATTAGCAACAGAGTCATAAACCAGGGCTTTGCCTTCATTCCCGGCCCTGCCGATTAACAGAGTACACGATTCATACCATTTACCGTTTGTTCGGCCACTGCAGGAAGATCCCAACCTAAAAACTAGGAGGCCACAGCCTCCTAGTTAGTTGATCAGCAACGTGTTAGTGCTTCACGTCACCGTGACTTAGTAGTCAAAGTCACCACCGGGTGCACCAGCGGGAGCTTTTTCCTTTTCGGGCTTGTCTACAACGATACATTCGGTGGTTAAGACCATACCGGCGATTGAGGCAGCATTTTGCAGGGCAGAACGGGTCACTTTAGCCGGGTCAACGATACCCGCTTCTAGCATGTCGACGTACTCTAAGCTGGCGGCATTATAACCGACGTTAAATGCTTTTTCTTTTACCCGCTCGGCAATGACAGCACCGTTTTGACCGGCGTTTTCCGCAATCCGCTTTAACGGAGCGGGGAGGGCGCGAGCCACAATCAAGGCCCCCGTCAGCGCTTCATTGCTTAGATTGCCATTCGCCCACTCTTCAAGTTGAGGCGCTAAATGGGCCAAGGTGGTACCACCGCCGGGGACGATGCCTTCTTCAACGGCCGCCTTGGTGGCGTTGATGGCGTCTTCTAGACGCAGCTTACGGTCTTTCATTTCCGTTTCCGTCGCAGCACCGACTTTGATGACGGCTACACCACCGGCTAATTTCGCCAAGCGTTCTTGCAGTTTTTCTTTGTCGTAGCTGGAGTCGGTTTCGTCAATTTGACGACGGATTTGTTCGCAGCGGGCCTTAACGGCGGCTTCGTTCCCTTCCGCCACAATCGTGGTGTTGTCTTTGGTGATATTAATGCGACGGGCGGAACCAAGGCTATCCAAGGAGGCGCTTTCGAGTTTGAGACCAGCATCTTCACTGATGACTTGACCACCGGTCAGGGTGGCAATGTCTTCAAGCATCTGCTTGCGGCGATCGCCAAAGCCGGGGGCTTTAACGGCAGCAACGTTTAATACACCACGTAGACGGTTAACCACGAGGGTCGCGAGGGCTTCTTTCTCAATATCCTCTGCGATGATTAACAGCGGTTTACCTTGACGGGCCACTTGTTCAAGGATGGGAACGAGGTCTTGCACCAAGTTGATCTTTTTATCGGTGATCAGGATGCGGGGATCTTCGAGCACGGCTTCCATGCGCTCCGCATCAGTCACGAAGTAAGGGGAAATGTAGCCTTTATCAAAGCGCATCCCTTCGGTGATTTCCAACTCAGTGGTCATCGACTTGCCTTCTTCGAGGGAAATGACCCCTTCTTGGCCAACTTTATCCATCGCGCTGGCAATCATCTGACCCACTTCTTCATCGTTACCCGCCGAAATGGAGCCAACTTGGGCGATCGCCGTAGAATCCCCCACGGGTTGAGCGTGTTCTTTAATCCGTTCAACGAGGAAATCTGTGGCTTTATCAATACCGCGCTTGAGGGCAATGGGGTTAGCGCCGGCCGCTACGTTACGTAAGCCTTCTTTGACGATGGCATGGGCCAGAACCGTTGCTGTAGTAGTTCCGTCTCCAGCCACATCGTTCGTTTTAGACGCTGCTTGGCGAATCAAAGAAACACCGGTATTTTCCACGTGATCGTCTAATTCGATCTCTTTGGCAATGGTGATCCCATCATTAATAATCTGGGGAGAACCAAACTTTTTCTCCAAAACCACGTTACGCCCTTTAGGACCTAAAGTAACCGCAACGGACTCAGCCAGAATGTCCATGCCGCGTTCGAGGGCGCGACGTGCTTCATCATTGTAAATAATTGATTTAGCCATAAAAGTAAAACCTCGTTAGCAACTGAATGCAATATTGATGAGTGATTAAGAAGTCCTGAAAAGATACTCAGGGGGATAGCGGTTAAATTTGCCCGTTAGACTAGGCAACAGACGCTAAGATATCTTTCTCGGTTAACAGCACATAGTCATCGCCACCGAGCTTGATATCTGTGCCAGCGTATTTGGAATAGAGCACTTTATCGCCGACTTTAACTTCTACGGGGGAGTAGCTACCGTCATCGTTGCGTTTGCCGGGGCCAACTTGTACCACTTCGCCAATTTGGGGCTTTTCTTTAGCGGTGTCGGGCAATAAAATACCACCAGCAGTTTTCTCTTCAGAAGGACTGACTTTGACAAAAACCCGATCGCCAAGGGGTTTTACGGTTGAAACGTTAATGGTAATAGCTGCCATGGATTATCCTCCAGATGATGGGTGATCACGTTTAATGGAAACAGTGTTGGGGGAGTTAGCACTCTCACCTCACGAGTGCTAATTTAGCGAATTGCCCGATCCCCTGGCAACACAGGGCTAAGTGTGGTTTCCCGTACTGTGCCTGAGGGGTGGGACAGATCTCAGTCCCACCGGTCGCACAATTACCGTCATTTAGGGCTAAGGCGATCGCTTTCGACTTCCCTCCAGCAAAAGTTGTCGAATGCTA
>JBEAQB010000144.1:0-6266 GCA_041164125.1 Cyanobacteriota bacterium | reverse complement strand
CTACTGAGAAGCTTGACTAAGTCATTATTATCGCTGGCGTTGAGTTGCAAGGTTTTAATGCCCGGTGCCGATGAATTGTTCGGATTAAAGCGGAAGCCCTGACCGCTGAAAAATTCACCAGGGGTCACACCGATCGCCTGGAGATTTTCCAAGGGGACTATTGCTCCCGGTCGAAATTGCACCCCATTATGCAACAGACTCTGAAGGTTGGTGGTTGAAGATCCCTGTAAAAATTGAGGCGCATTATTGGCCTCCAGGTTGGCAAAAAAAGCACCGCCGCCGTCTACATTAGAAGTTTTCCCTTTAGCGATATCGTCAATACGGACAATTCTGCTAAAGTCATTTCCCTGACCATCAAAATTATTAAGCGTAAAATTTACCTGTAAATCAGGATCTTGGCTTAAATCCCTAGGCAGGACAAACTGGGCGATACCGCTCAGGATCTGAAACTTACCTGCCTGCTCAGTCCCCAGAAGCGTACTTAGAGGCTGGGGGAGTGCTGCCACGGACTGCCGACCAAAAAGGCGAAAGCGAGAGGTGGCTTGTTGTTGAATGGTACGGTTAAAAACAATCCCCTGGTAGCGGTTATTCAAGTGGGCCCCATTGGATTCAATAACGACCCGATTACCGTTTAAAATCCAATAAAATTGCTGGTCACTCGGGTAAACTGAAGTGGTGAAATCTTTCCAAACCGGATCGCTAAATGCATCTTCTGTCATGGGATTAAAGCGATCAAAGTCATCCAAATCGAGCGAAAAATTAAAATAGGTATTGAATTGACTGGGGCGAAAACTGGTGGGATTGATAGTCAATAAGTCGCTTGTGTTAATAATGAATGGATACTTGCTTGCGCCATGATCGAGTAAGCCTTCAATAATAATGTCAAGAATTTTTTGTCCGACTTCTTTGGGGACGTTGGGCGGCAGGGGGGAAGTCGGTGGCTCTGGGAGGTCAGGTTCCGGCGGTGTCGGGGCATCGAGGGGAACCCTAGGAACATATCGAGGGAGGGTTATTTGGGCCGTCTTGTCTTCTTCGGCAAGGGTAATTAATTCGTCTACATTGATTTGGTCGCTGAAGGGCCGAGCATTAAACCCCATTGACGGATTACCACTGGGGGCTAAGTCTGCCAGGGGTTGGGAAAATCGAGGCCGGTTAGCTTGCAGAGAAGGGTCGCCTGCGGATGAGGGGGGATCGACAGTTTGAGCTTGGAGGTTGTCAATATTTTGGGCTTGGAGTGTTGGCGCTTGCAGATCTTGAAGAGATAGTTGAGAATCCAGTTTTTCTGAAAAAACAACGATGTCCCCAAAACGATAGTCCGTTTTTGCCGGCAATAAGACAGAAGCGCTTGGTGCCAATGAAACTGAATTTTCTTGTGTTGATGTTATAGGAATATTCTCAGCCTGCAGCCAATTGTCGGCCGTGTTAATTGGGGTTGGTTCTCCCTCAGGGGTTATTGCTGGAAATAAGCTGGCTTGAGTCGCGTCTGGGTCGTTGCTAGGGACATAACTCAGTTCTGTTAGATTGGCCAGGGTCTCCACTGCTGGTGTGGGGGCAAACTCTGAAAATCTGTCCTTAGTTATCTCTTGATCTGAAGGACTGGAACTATTTAGCTCAATATCCATGGCCCCAGGGGGAACAAGGGAAAGTTGAGGTTGCGCCAAGACTGGGGTCATCAAGGTACTAAACGTTGTTGTCCCCACGATCAATATAGAGCCTAGCCATTGCCAGTTTTTTTGAACTGCAATGACTTCCCTTTCACACCATGGCAGGCACGTGTACACAGATTTTTATTTTTAGAGCCTTCGTTGATTAATTTTTGTCGTTTTTTTAATCTAAAGTACGGTTAAACAGCCCTCCATCCAGGACTGTTGTCCGTTCATTCTCATCTAGGTCGGCAAAATCAGTCTTTGTGGTTGTCGAACTGGGGGTTGTTAAAATGCGTTCTATGCCAAATTTCGGGAAGTCATCCTCGTTATTATCAGTATTTAAATCAGTCGTAACCGTCGGCTGAGGGGTCGCGGTAAAGGTGGATAGGGTCGGTGGGGAAAAATCGAAAGTTTTTGTTTTAGGAAACGTGATTAAAGCGGGGGCAAGTTGCAGTTGATTAACGGTTGCGGTTTTGTTAGGAAATGTGGGGACAATTAGGGCGATCGGCAGGGTGGAATTGAGATTATTAGGGGGTGTAATACTCGCTGGCAGAAACTGAGCCGGTAGGCTTTGATAGGGAAAATTAATGGTTTGGGGGGATGGAATCAGACGATCGCCTAAATTAAAAAATTCAGTTGGTAAGGCGGGGTTAGTGGTGACAGTGCCCCTCCCGGGGATTGTTTGCGGGACTGGAATCAGACCCCCAAAATTATTCACGTTGGGAAAGTTGGGGACATTAACGGTTGTGTTTGTTGTGGGGAAACTAATCGAAGTTTGGGGCGTTAGGGTTGGCCTAGCAACGTTGGGAGTTGTGATAGTGGGGCGGGAAGTGGGTAGGCTGATTTTCGGGGTTGCAATCTGGGGCCGTGCCAAGGTCGGAATATTAACCTGTTGGGCTGGGGCCGCGGCCAGCCAAACCAGATGAACCAAAAGACTGATTGGTAATAGGAGAGTACTTTTCATAAGGATTTTTATGATGGGTTTCAACAATCAAGCAATTAAATGAGGGTCAAGCTTTCCTCGTGGACAAATAACGTTGCCACATTTGGCGAAAGGCCGATTCTAGGGTTGTTGTTAGGTCTTCGCCGTCTAACAGAGCGGAAGCCTGTAGGCGCTCTCGGAGGGTTTGGCGGAGTAGGGTAAGGTAATCAGGTCGGGTGACCAACTGGACAGCTTTTGCAATGTAGTCTGCGGGGGTGGTAGCGATGAAGTCATCAAGACCAACCGTTGCCAGGATGGTTGCGCTCATGCGTTCCATTTTCTTCTGCCCCGCTAAGGTTAGGGTGGGAACTCCCATCCAGAGCGCCTCGCAGGTAGTGGTACATCCGGTGTAGGGCATGGGGTCTAGGTGTAAATCGACTTGATTGTAAAGATTGAGATGGTCTTGATAGGGGCTATTGCGATAGACAATGACCCGTTGGCGTTCAATCCCCAACTTGAGCAAACTTTCGATCATCAATTGCGGGCTATAGCGGGGATCAGAGCATTTCAGCAAAAGCCGTGATTCTGGTACCTGCTTTAAAATTTCACTCCAAACGTGGAGGGTTGCGGGGGTGAGTTTACGGGAGGCATTGAATGAACCAAAGGTAATCACCCCTAATTGGGTTTGGGGCAAGGGACCAATGGGCGGTGCCACAGGGGGGGGACTATAGCTGACATAGCAGCGGGGCAAGCGCCAAATTTCCTCCACCGCGGTTTCCGTCGTCTCCGGGGGATGAATGTGATGATCGGTAATCCAATAGTCGATGGTGGGCAGGCCGGTGGTGGCGGGATAGCCCAAATAGGTCGCTTGAATCGGGGCGGGTTTCATGCCAAACACCGCGAGGCGATTTAAGAGGGTATGGCCAGATAAATCCACCAGAATGTCGATTTGATCTTGTTGGATTTGCGCCGCCAACGCTGCATCGTCGAGATCTAGGGTGTCCCGCCATTGCTCACAGAGCCCTTTAAGGGTTTCGGTAAAATCGTCGGGTTCTTCTACCTGGGCGTAGGCGTAGATTTGGATTTGGTCGGGATGGTGGTGCTCAAAGATTGGTTTGATGAAGTAGCTCACCGAATGGCGCTTGAAGTCACCGGAGACAAAGCCCACCCGGAGGGGGCGATCAGGGTTAATAGTGTTTGTGTGTTGAGTAAATTGAGGTAACCCTTTGGCGACTACGTGATGGTCATACCAAACTTGGGATACCTGGGCCAAATCATCGGAACTGACTTCCTGGATGGCACTGAGGATGGCTAAGAGGTGAGAATGATAGAGGGCATTCTCTGGGGAATTTTGTACAGCTTGATTGGCATAGGCAGCGGCTTCCGCCAATCGGCCTTGATAAACATAGCAGATGGCAAGGTTATGGCAGGCCATGGAATTTTGATCATCTAACTTGATTGCCTGTTCTAGTAAGGCGATCGCCTGCTGAAATTCTCCTCGTTGACTCAAAAGGGCTGCCAAATTAACCAGGGTTTCTGGGTGTTCGGGCTTAAGGGTTAAGGATTTTTGGTAATAACGAATAGCCTGTTGCGGTTTTTTCTCCTTAGTTGCAATCAAAGCCAAATTAAAATAGTCGGCATAATTGTCAGGGTTAATTTCTAGCGCCAAATGGTAGCAGTCCTTGGCAAAAGCATAGTTCTTCTCATCAAATGCTTGGCTACCAGTGTGGCTAAGGTGGTCAACCAGATTTTGTAGTAATTCAATTTCTTCCTCACTGAACCACTGTTTGGCTCGCTCCATCTCTCCCGCTTGCTCTAGCGTTTTGACCAACCAGTACCGGGCGACTTGCTCCTGGGGGTTTTGGCGCAAAATCCGCTCTAGATCAGCTGCGGCTTGGGAAAAGTTTTTTTGGATGCGATTGAGGTTGGCTAAACGCAGTAGAGCTGTGGTGTTGTCAGGAGCGACCTGTAAAACCTGCTGATAATAGGTCATTGCTTCTGTGTCATTTTTTGCTGCCTCCGCCAGTCCACCGAGGGCTAGCACCGCTTCAATCCCCTGGGGATTGAGTCGAACCGCTTCTTGGTAAAAGGGCTTGGCTTCCCCTTCTTGCCCTCGTTCCCGCAGTTGTTCCCCCAGGGTAAATAACAGTTGGGCCGCACCCTGGGGATTTTCTGCCCGCAGGGGAACCACCCCATGGTCATAGGCGGTTTTGAGCCAGTCCCCCAGGCGATCGCCGAGATGATCCACCAAGAGTCCGGTCATATCTTGCAATAATTCTTGCCAAGCTTCCGCTGCCGTTGCGTTAAACAATTCTTCAAGGCGTTGGTCGTAGTCGTCTTCCTTGGCGCTGAACCAAATACATCGAGAGGGCCGCAGGAATATCATTAGCAATAGCTGTTGGGCGGGGGTTAATGTCTCAACCCTGGGGGCGGATTTAGCCCCAAACCCCTTAGACGATGAGGCGGGTTTTGGGGCCGGTAAGGGATGAACGGACAGAAGTTCTTGTAATGTTTTCTTGGTAGCGGTCAGGCCTAAAAAAGCAGAGATTTCCCTGATAATCGGCTTTGGACGTTCCACCAGTTGGGAAAAATTCAGCAAACAGGTTTGGCTTTGGTTCAACCACGCGCCATCCCCTTGGGTGAGCCACAGTTCCAGCAGAATATGACCAAAGGGGGTTTTTCCCTGGCTCAGTTCCTCCGCGGCCAGCTTGAATGGATCGCCGTAGAGGAAAAGATGGTGATGGTGTGATTGGGCTAAATATTTTTGGCTTAAATTCCCCCAGAATCGATAACCTATCAGTCTGGTTTTTTCAGAGGGTTGCATCAGGGACAGGTAGTTATCCAAATCGCTGGCGCTGGTACAGACTTTGCCTTCGGTGGGTATTTCTCCCTGGGTTAGTAGGAACTGGCAGGCTTGATAGAGCCAATGCCGCCACTGCGGGGCCATCGCGCCCACAAAAATGGCGGGGGGTGAATGATCTACTTCTGGTGGTTCTGTTTTTAATCCCTGAATTGTTGCCAACAGTGTTTTAGACACCGTCTGGGCCATGCTATGCCAAGAAAAGCGTGCTGCTTGTTTAAGACCCGCCTCAATTAAACGTTGGCGAACGGAGGCTTTTTGCACCTCGCAAAGTGCTTCGTTCATTGCCGCTACGTCTTGGTCCCCCACATAAATCGCGGCCTCCCCCGCCACTTCCGGAATCGAGGCGTTCGGGCAAGTAATTACTGGACAACCGCAGGCCATGGCTTCGATGATTGGCAGCCCAAACCCTTCGTACTGAGAGGGGTAAACTAAGGCGATCGCCCCGCTGTAGGCCACCCGTAATTCTTCATCCGTGAGTTGCAGGCCGTGGAAACCACAACCGGCGGTTAGTTGCCGCCATTCCGCAGGTAGTTGCGTTACGGCTCCCGTCGCCACAATCTCGAACCCGGTTCGTCCGACCAGTTGGGCAAAACCCCGCAGGAAAAGAATAATGTTTTTGTGCCCCCCCCCTAACATCACTAAAAAATAGGGTTTTTGCAGGCCGTATTTAAATTTGAAATTGGCAATTTCCTGGGGGGAGGCCGGGGAAAAGCGGGGATCAAGGCCGCAGTGGGCGACGGTGATGGCGGCTGGGGAAATCTGAGGAAACTGTCGCTGTAAATCGTTGGCCGTATTGGCTGAGATGGCAATAAAGGCAGAAGCATGGTTAATGCCC
>JBEAQB010000143.1:0-4841 GCA_041164125.1 Cyanobacteriota bacterium | reverse complement strand
TAGGCAATGTTCTGGCAACGGATCGCCTTACCTACACACTGTTTGTCCACCCTAAATATTTTGAACCAACAGAAAAAATCCCTAATCCAACCGAGTATGTTGCTCAAGAACTGGCATTGATCTTAGGAGATTTTAGCCCCGAAGAATTACTGCAAAAATTTCAGGAAAAGGAGTCGGGCATTAAATTGGCTACGCGACTGAATGAGTCTCAGGCCGTCAAAATTAGTGGTCTGAGGATGGGGGGAATTGACCTGGAAAAACAATATACGCGTTACTATCCCCAAGATGAAATGGCAGCGGAAATCTTGGGTTATGTTGATGGAGAGCATCAAGGTCAAGCCGGACTAGAATTTAGCCAAAAGCAGATTTTGGAGCGTAATAGGTTAATCTACTCAATTCGACGCACTGGGCGAGGCTCTGTGCTACCAATTACGCTTCCCGATAACTTGTTGCAATCTAACGATTGGCAACTGCAACTAACACTGGACATGCGTATTCAACGGGTAGCAAGAGATTTGCTTAAAGCCCAACTTGAGAAGTACGAAGCCAAGCGGGGCACGGTGATGGTAATGGATGCCCAGGACGGATCAATTGTAGCGATGGTCAATGAACCAACCTTTAACCCCAATGAGTATTACAAGGCAAAAGTCGAATATTTCAAAAATTGGGCGGTTAGTGATTTATATGAGCCGGGATCTACCTACAAACCGATCAACATTGCTTTGGCGTTAGAAGACCAAGTCATCAAGGCTACCGATAGAGTCTCTGATCCCGGATCGGTGCGAGTGGGACCTTGGACAATTTCCAATGCCAGCAAAGCCGGTGGCGGACTCATTACTATTACAGAAGCGATCCGTTCCTCTAGTAATGTTGCCATGGTCGCAATAATGCGGCGTTTCAAACCTGAGCGTTATTATGAACTCCTTCAATCCATTGGTATGGATCGTAAGACGGGGATCGATTTACCGGGAGAAGTCCCCAGTTATTTAAAGGCAAGACAAGAATTTATTAGTCAACCTATTGAACCGGCCACAGCGTCCTTTGGTCAAGGCTTTTCGCTAACCCCCATCAAGCTATTGCAGCTCCAGGCCGCCTTAGCCAATGGCGGCACATTAGTGACGCCCCATGTGGTCAAGGGACTGGTAGATGCACGGAATCACCTCCATTGGCAGCCCAAATACCCCTCTAAAACGGTTTTTTCCCAGGAAAATGCTCACGCGGTGGTGAAAATGATGGAGGCAGTCGTAGATGGGGGCACTGGCAAAGCTGCTTACATTGAGGGCTATCGTATTGGCGGCAAAACGGGGACAGCTCAGAAGGCAGACCCCCGAGGCGGCTACTTGGCGAACGCCAAGATCACCAGTTTTGTCTCAATTTTACCGGTTGACAATCCCCGTTATGTGATAGTGGCTATTGTTGATGAGCCGAAGGGGGGCAATACCTATGGCGGCACCGTCGCTGCCCCTGTAGTCAAAGACTTAATGGAGGCGATCATTGCCATTAAAGGCATCCCTCCTTCTACGCATCAATAAGGCTCAATCTCGGTCAGTATTTTTGTGGGACAAAAAATTGCTCATTCAAAGGGGGGCGTACATAATTATGAGGTGGGATGGTCCGGGGAGGCAACTCCAGAGGCTCTGGGGTCATATCGACGTAAGGGACCTTACTTAAAACATGGCTAATGCAGTTCAGACGAGCCCGTTTCTTATCATCAGCCTCGACGGTAAACCAGGGCGCCTCTGGAATATTAGTATGAGCAAACATTTTATCTTTTGCTTGGGAATACTCCACCCAGCGGTCCCTTGACTCTAAATCCATCGGGCTCAATTTCCAGCGGCGGGCCGGGTCAGTGGTGCGAGACTGAAACCGTCGCTCCTGTTCTTCGTCACTGACCGAAAACCAATATTTCAATAGAATGATGCCAGAGCGGACCAGCATACGCTCAAATTCTGGGCAAGTCTGCATAAATTCCTGGTACTGATCTTCGGTACAAAAACCCATGACGTGCTCGACGCCCGCGCGGTTATACCAGCTACGATCAAAGCAGACGATTTCCCCCGCTGCAGGAAGATGGGGCACGTAGCGCTGAAAATACCATTCGGTTTTCTCCCTATCACTCGGTGTTCCCAGGGCGACAACCCGACATCCCCGGGGATTCAATGGTTCGGTGATGCGTTTAATTGTGCCACCTTTGCCAGCCGCATCCCGACCTTCAAACAAAATAACAATACGAGTGCCAGTATGCTTTACCCAGTACTGCATTTTAACCAGTTCAAGTTGCAGCTGTGCCAGTTCTTGTTCATACTTTTTTTTAGGGAGTTTGACGTTGACTTTGACGTCTGACAGGTTAGCAAGTCCAGGGGAGATGGGTTTACGACCGTTAGACTTATCTGTTTTTTCTTTTTTCTTTGTCTTCATTGTTTAAGTTTCCTAGGTTTGGCAGCGAGGAACGCAAGAATGTTGGTTATCCTTGCTTCAGCACTTATGATTAGCTAGTTCGTTTAAAAAACTATCTACACTATCCTATTTTAAGTAAAAATAATTATTTATTGGTGTTGGATGTTACGAAAAGAGTCCTAGTTTGCTGATTGGAGCCACAAATTTTACATCGACCTAAAAAGCTATCTAATATATAATCCTAGTCCAAAATTTTTGAAATAATGATTGAGTAAACATAAAATTAGTGAGCGATTAAATCTGGCATTAATTCACCCGTCTGCCTTCAGTTTTTTATATGGATCTACAATGGCCAACCACATATTACGCTACTCTCTCAATCGTTGGCGCTATCGTCAGCTTTTTGGTGCGATTATCTTACTGTTTTTGTTTGTCTCTTTTGTCACCTTTCCCATGAGTGGCTTAATCACAAGTTGCTTATTAACACTCACTATTTTTCTGATGTTAAGAACTATAACGATCGCCGTAGTCTGGCAAAGGGGATTAATGGGGCTAATCATTATCGCTTTAGTCTGTAGCCTTGGGCACTGGTCTGCAAAAGGAGTAGTATATAAAAAAGTAAGGAGTGTATAGAATGGAATGCCCACGATGTGGAAGCCCAAAAACGAGGAAAAATGGACAACGTCGTTTAAAAAATGGAACGAAGGTTCAAAACTATAGCTGCCGTCAATGCTACCGTAATTTTAATGAGCGGACAGGAACGCCGATGTATCGCCTGAGAACAAAGCCCGAAATAGTGGAGTATGCCATAAACAACCGGACTGAAGGAACGGGCTTCAGAGCAACAGCAAGAATATACAAAAAATCTCACTCAACCATAATCCGATGGGAAAACCGACTGGCCAACAAGAAGGAGGAATGGTCACCCCCAGTGCCAGAAGAAGGCAAGGTAACAGTAGAAGGAGATGAACTATACACTCGCGTAGGCGAGAACCGTCCCTCCCTCACAGTCCCAAGGATGGACAATCAATTTTCTAGAAAGGGATAGTCGTTACTGGATCTGCAGTGTGGTGGGAGTAAAAGATGATAAGTTATTCGAAAAAGCGGTAAAAGAGTTGTGGGAATGGGGACAAGCCTCAGAGACGATGCGCTGCTTTACAGATGGAGAAAGGCGTTATGGCAAATATTTATGGAAATTAGCCAGTGTCTATTTGACTCAAAAAGAAACGACGTGTGGATACCCGTGGCGCAAAGTTTGGCGAGAAGGAATGGAAGTCGCCATGAAAATTAAAGGCTCTCAGGGTAAACCGAGAAGGGAGTGGGTCAAGATTGAACATCCCTTGACGGCAATTAGTCCTCCTTCGGAAGTTCATGCCAATCACAATGAGGCGAATAACGCAGCCATTCGACGGAGATGTAGTGCTTACCGACGCCGCCAAAATCACTATGCTAAAAAACAGCGAGGATTACAGAGGCGCATTGAAGTACAGCGCCTTGTACACAACTGGTGTCGTCCCCATTCCAGTCTTGATAAAAATGTCACTCCTGCTATGGCAATGGGTTTTGTTTCACGACCTATAAGCATTCAGGAAATGCTCCATTCACGTAGTTATTTAGAACCCCCTCCCTAAGAGACCAGTGCCCTGTCCTTTAGGATGGGGATGCGCCGCGCCATGTTTTGGTAAGTAATCTGGTACCTCACCGATTGCGGCGGAAAATCTGTCAAGGCTGAGTTTGAACGGGAAAACCCTTTTGTCGCAAATACTCCGCCGTTGCCCGATCTGGCGTGTAGCGATAGCCAAACTGAACTTCCGTGGAATCGGGTATGATTCTCGGAGTCAACAAGACTATCACCTCTGAGCGATCAGTGCGATCCCTAGAGGAACGGAATAAAGCACCAATAACAGGCAAATCTCCTAGGATAGGAACTTTTGTCGTCGTTGATTGTTGAACTTCTGAAATGATGCCAGACAGAATGAATGTCTGATCATCCCGTAAACGCACCACCCCTGAGGTCAACTCTCGCGTATTAATTAACGTGATTTCATTAACAGCACCAGACCCACTGTCAAATCGAACAGTTTCAGCAGGAGAGGCAACAATCGGATTAACCCGGAGAGTAATAAAGCCGTTATCATCAATACGATCAACGACCACATTCAGCGTTAACCCTACATCCTCAAGCACCGGGGTAATTGTTCTAACTGCGGTATCTCCTTGGGTATCCACTTGAGTATCAACACTCGCAACCACCGACTCTGTTAACTTAACCTGGGCTGATTGACCTTCCTGAACAATCAGAGTAGGGTCGGTTAGGATTTTGGCATTACCACTGCGAATTTGAGCAAAAATCTCTGCTTGAAACTTTTTGGGGTATTGGAAGTAGTCAGGTAAACCCGTTTCGGTTATTGAACCCAGTGTACCCACTTGACTCGAGCTATTAA
>JBEAQB010000142.1:0-7257 GCA_041164125.1 Cyanobacteriota bacterium | reverse complement strand
TTTTTGCTGAGCGCATGTCTTCATACCGTATTTCCTTTGCTGTTTGTGTCCCCATGTTGGAACTACTCAAAAAATCCCCGCCTTGGTTACGACTGGTCGTCTTGTTTCCCCTCTTCATCATTAATGGTTGGTTACTCTTCCAAATTTTGAGCTTTTTGCAGCCCCTGAGTAGTTTATTTTTGGCCGCGGCGTTATTTGCCTTCCTGCTCGATGTTCCGATCCGATTAATGGTGCAATGGGGGCTTAAACGTCCTTGGGCGATCGCCGTTGTGTTTTTGATTGCCCTGATTATTATTGGGGTTTCCCTCCTGATTGTCATTCCCCTTGTGATTGCCCAACTGGGACAATTACTGGAAAATTTGCCCGCTTGGCTAAAGTCTGGCAACGCCCAACTCTTGGCCCTACAAACTTGGGTGAATACCCATTACGAAACCATTAACGTCGACCTACAGCCGCTCATTACCCAGGCGATCGAAAAATTGAGTCGTCTGTTGAATTCCCTTGGCAATCAGTTATTTGGCTTGGTGGGGGTTACCATTAGCACCTTGATCAATGGCTTAATTCTGCTGGTACTAACCATTTTTTTAGTCCTTGGGGGCGAAAACCTTTGGGACGGGGTGTTTAGCTGGCTTTCCCCCCCATGGGATCGGGATTTGCGGGAATTAATTCGAGAAACCTTTGAACGCTACTTTGCCACCCAAGCTATTTTGGCCGGGATTTTAAGCGTTGCCCAAATCATTGTTTTTTCCTTATTACAAGCGCCCTATGCCATTTTGTTTGCGGTCACCATCGGGATAACGACCCTCATCCCCTACGCGAGTGCCCTCAGTATTATCGTCATTAGTTTACTGTTAATGTTGGAAAATTTCTGGTTGGGGGTCAAAATTTTACTGGCAGCGGTTATTGTCGGCCAGATTAATGATAACGTTGTTTCCCCCCGGCTTATGGGCAATATGACGGGCTTAAACCCGGTGTGGATTATTGTGTCCCTCTTTATCGGCAGTAAATTGGCTGGCATTTTGGGGTTACTGATCGCCGTTCCCCTGGCCAGTGTGTTGAAAGTCACCGCCGATCGCCTACGCCCCATGCCCACGCCGCCCCGGCCCGCCCTGCCAGAATCTTCCGAAACTCCCGCTATTCCCCTTAACCCCCCGCCCCATGACTGACGATCGCCGTCTGAGCAGCTACGATTACCATTTACCCCCGGAGCGCATCGCGCAAAATCCCGTCACTCCTAGGGATCACTCCCGTTTATTGGTGGTGGACTCCCCGCCCCATGCTCACCATCGCCAGTTTTACCACCTACCGGACTATCTACAACCAGGGGATTTACTGGTCTTAAACGATACTAAAGTCATGCCCGCACGATTACATGGCCAAAGTGATAACGGTAGTGCAGTGGAAATTTTGTTGCTGACGGAATGCAATGAACGGGATTGGTTGGCCCTTGTAAAACCGGGGAAACGTTTTAAACCAGGGGCAAAACTGCAATTTTCGGGTCATGATCCCCACATGCCTGCGTTAGTGGCCCAGGTGCTTGACCGCGATGGGGCCACCGGCGGACGCTTACTCCGCTTTGAACTGCCTGACCAGCAACGCCTTTGGGATGTTTTACCCGACTATGGGGAAATTCCCTTTCCCCCCTACGTCACCGAGAGCGAAGCCAAGGATGATCAATATCAAACGATTTATGCGGAAAAATTAGGGGCTGTGGCCGCTCCCACCGCTGGCTTACACTTTACCGCTGAGTTACTGGAACAGTTAGCCCAACAGGGAATAAACACCACCAAAGTGACCCTCCACGTTGGTATTGGTACCTTTCGTCCTGTGGAAACGGAAAATATCCTTGACCACACCATGCACCAGGAATGGATTGACGTCGGCCCGGCGGCGATCGCCGCCATTGAGGAAACCCGGGCTAAGGGGGGGAGGATTTTTGCGGTGGGGACAACGGTGGTGCGCTGTTTGGAAGGTACGGCCACAATTTGTGATTTTCCCCATCAGCCGTTAACACCGTTCCGGGGCCAAACCAACCTGTTTATTTACCCCGGATATCAATGGCGCATTGTAGAGGGATTAATCACCAATTTTCACCTACCCAAATCCAGTCTATTAATGTTAGTCAGCGCCCTCATCGGTCGGGAACGCCTACTCTCCCTTTACCAAACGGCGATCGCCGAGCAATACCGTTTCTATTCGTTTGGGGATGCCATGGTCATTTTGCCTGAGGCGCGCTCACGGGATGGGGGCAATGCTTGAAATCCCTGGAAATTCCCCAAAAAATCGCTGATCGACAAACCCTAGCCGGATGTTTCCCCAGGCAACCGTAACCATGCGGGCAGCGGCGCCTGAATTTCGAGCCATTCCTCCGTGCGGGGATGGGTAAAAGCGATACGGTGGGCATGGAGCCAATAGCCGCAATCACTGGGAATGGCAGTGTGATGGGCGTAGGGCACACCGCCAACGGTGTAGAGGGGATCGTTCCAGAGGGGAAACCCCAACGCGGCGAGATGAATACGAATTTGGTGGGGACGGCCGGTGCGAATCTCGACTTCCACCAGGATTTTGTCGGCAAACCGCGCGAGAATACGCCCCTGACTAAACGCTGGTTTGCCAGCGGGGGAAGCCGCGTAGAGATAACCCAGTTGGGGATAGGGGATTTTGCCGATCGCCTGGTCACATTCAAAGTGCTCCGGTAAATCCCCCGGTGTTACTAGGGCGCGGTAAACTTTGCGGCATTGCCGATCCCGCAATTGTTGACTCAAGCGCCGCCGGGCCAATGGCGATCGCCCCAGCAGTAACACGCCAGATGTGCCCCGGCCAAGGCGATGGAGGGGAGTCAAGGTCTCGTCGGGATAGTGAATATTTAACTGTTGCAGGACGGTGTGGTGGACAAATTCTCCCCCGGGTAACACGGGCAATCCTGACGGTTTATGCACCGCCCAGAGGTCCTGGTCTTGGGACAAAATGGGCAACGCCAACGGCACATCGGGCTCTTGCCATGGCGATCGCCGATAGGTCACTGTTTGCCCCTGTGCTAACACCGTTTCCGGGGTAACAGGGCGATCATTAATGAAAATCTGCCCCGCTTCGATGCGTTGCCGCCAGGTAGTCGCATCGGAATGTTGATAACGAGCAACATAAAACCCTAACACCGTCTGTCCCGCCCCTTGCGCCGTGACGCGATCAGAATACGTCCAACCGGCGTTGATCTTACCCATGCTGATTTCCCTGACAATTTACTGCAATTAGAGTTGATTTAAGTCTATTGATTTAATCCAAAGCATTGATTGAAGTCGCAAATATAACCCATAAGCAATCCCAAAACCACTGCCTAGGATTTTCCCCTATGCTAAGGAATGAACACAATGTTAAAAAAGTTTAAGAAATGACGAATATTATTGCGATTGGCTTCAGCGGGTATTTTGCCTTGTTAATCATTTTATTTGCTGCTAAAAATTGGCTGTTGGCGGCCAAAACCGATTTGGAAGCGTCAGAATAACGATTTCATTTTTCGTCTGGACAGGAACAGGGGATAATAACCAGCGTTGTCCACTTACAAGGCCCTGCCTATGATTGAGGTTGAACATCTCAGTAAGCTCTACGGCTCCACCACCGCCATTCAAGACGTAGATTTCACCGTCGACACAGGCGAAATTCTTGGTTTCTTGGGCCCCAACGGAGCCGGAAAAACCACCACCATGCGCATCTTGGCGGGCTATATTCCCGCAACCACAGGGACAGTAAGGGTGGCTGGCTTTGACGTCCATGAACAATCCTTGGCGGTGCGGCAACGCATTGGCTATTTACCGGAAAATCCGCCCCTTTACCCGGATATGACCGTGGCTGATTACCTATATTTTGTGGCCAGTATTAAAGGGGTTCCCCCCGGCGATCGCCGTCAGCGAGTCCATTGGGCCACTGAGCGTTGTCAGTTAACAGCCAAGCGCCAGGTTTTAATTCGCAAACTGTCCAAAGGTTTCAAACAGCGGGTGGGCATTGCCCAGGCGATCGTCCATGACCCCCCGGTCATTATTCTGGATGAACCAACCGTAGGACTCGACCCCAAGCAGATTATAGAAGTTAGAAATTTAATTAAAAGCCTAGCGGCAGACCATACGATTATTCTTTCCACCCATATTCTGCCGGAAGTCAGTATGACCTGTGATCGGGTGACAATTATTAATCAAGGTCGAGTGGTGGCCACCAATACACCGGATCAACTGATGGCGGATTTGACAGGCAATCTCAGTTATCAACTAGAGGTTGGCGGCGATGAGCAGGGGTTAGCCACCTTAACCCGACAGATCTCCCAACTCCCTACCATTACCCATCAAGAAAGTGTTCCCCATCCCCAACACCCGGAACGCCGCCACATCACGGTGCGCACCAATAGTCTTGCAGAAGTTGGACATCACATTGCGACGGCGATCGCTGCCCAGGGAGTTAATCTATACGAAATGCGGCGGTTACGACCGACCTTGGAAGATGTCTTTTTGGAGTTAATCACCAACGAAGTATCTACCGCTAGTGCAGACCCAGAGCCGCAATCACCCGGCTAAAGCCCGACAACGCCAACGCGATCCATCCATCCATCATCAACCATGGTCACGATCTATAATCTACTGGCTATTTTTCGCAAAGAATTTCTCAGCTACTTTAGTTCTCCTTTCTCCTATGGGGTAGCGGCAATCTTTTGGTTAATGTCCGGTGCGTTTTTTTCGCTCACTCTGAGTCAACTGTTAGGCAGTGTGGAACTTGCCAGACAGGCGGGCTTTACCGATGCCATTGATGTGCCTGGGGATTTTTTAACCCAGTATTTAGGATTACTGATTTCCCTGATTTTAGTCTTGTTACCAGCCCTATCGATGGGATTGTATGCCGAAGAACGCAAACAGGGCACATTGGAATTGTTAGCCACGTCGCCGGTGACCAATTGGGTGGTGGCGGTGGGGAAACTATTGGGGGCTTTAGTCTTTTTCTCCGTGCTCTTAATTCCCCTCTGGATTTATCAAATCATTATCTTTAATGCGGCAACACCCTCCCTGCCGCTTGATGTTATCTTGCTAGCGAATCTAGCGGTGATCCTCGTCGCAGCGGCCATATTATCCTTGGGGATGTTTATTTCTTCATTAACGGCCAACGGGATTATTGCCTATATTTTGACCTTTACCCTTGTGTTAGCCCTCTGGATTTTGGATGTGTTGGCTCAAAACTTAGACGGGGCGATCGCCAGGGTCTTTTCCTATTTATCGTTATTCCAAACCTATCAAGATTTGATTGCCGGCTTATTGAGCAGTCAAAGTTTAATCCTGCTGGCGAGCTACATTTTTCTGGGCATTTTCCTCACCGCCCAATCCATTGAAGCTCTACGCTTCCAGCGTTCTTAAGGTCAGCAGAGGGGGGATGCAAGAAGACACTGCGCTTACACTAACGCTCGCTGGAGAGTTTGTAATTTTAAGGCGATTTCTGCCACTTCCTGTTGGGGGTTAGATCCCGCCACAATCCCGGCCCCAGCATATACGCGGGCCTGGTTTTGGGAGATCAACGCCGAACGAATACCCACAATAAATTCACTATTGCCCTGGCTATCGACCCACCCCAATGGTGCTGCATATAACCCGCGTTCAAAAGTTTCATGTTGGCGAATAAAATTGCAGGCGATCGCCGCTGGGACGCCTGCCACAGCAGGGGTTGGGTGTAATTGGGCAACCAGTTGTAGGGGATGTAGATTAGGGGGCAAAGTCGCACAAACTTGAGTCCAAAGATGTTGGATATTGGATAATTTAAGCAGTTTTAAGGCGGAAGCGTGGGGGGTCAGTCCTAGGGCGGTTAAACGGGTCAATAAATACTCTAAAACCGCTTGGTGTTCCCGTTGTTCTTTGGGATTGTGTAAGATGTGTTGCCCCAATTGCTGATCAGCAGAGGGTGTGTTTCCCCGTGGGGCCGACCCCGCTAAGGCATCGGTAATGAGGTGGCCCTTGTGGAGGCTTAAGAGTCGTTCGGGACTGGCCCCAATGAAGCAATCCCCTGATCCGTTACCGAGGGAAAACAGATGACAATCGCCGTAGCAACGACGGAGGCGTTGTAAACAGTGAACAATCCGAAAGGGCTGTCGTCCATTAATGTCTAATGCGGTGGCTAGCACCACTTTGCTGAGTTGATGCCGATGGATGTTGTGTAAACTGGTGGCGATCGCCTGGGAGAGGTCAGTGGCCGGGGACTGGTGGGGGAGGTCAATGCCAGAGGTTAGCGGGGGAGGGGATAATCGGGGCGGGTGACGAATAACGGCTAGCTTAGCCAATAAAGCGGGCACCAGCGTTGCAAGATTGGTGTTGGCATTGAGGCGCACTTGACAACTGACTCGTCCCCCATCGGGCCCCATGACCACCTGAATTTCGGGTAAAAAGAGAAACGAATTGGGGAATAGCCCCCTACGCACCGGGCTATCAAAAAAACTGAAACCACAAAAAATGGCGGGTAGGTCCATAAAACCTGCCCCATTGGCGATCGGGACCAGTTGCTTAAAACAGTCCTCGGCAAATTGTTGGGCTAAATGAAAACGATATTTCCCCGAAACTCTCAGGGATTGGCACATGCCAAAGGCCAAAATTATTTCTTGGCGTGCCGCATTTTCACTATAAAAATGCACCGTCTCCTGTAGATTTAACGCCGCAAAAATTTGTAGGGGATCAACCTGGCTAATCTGGTCGGAGAAACTTAATAATCGGCTTTGCCCCGGTGCTAGACAAGCCTGATTTGCCCGTAAAAACGTAGACAGGGCTTGTTCACTCTCTAGGGAAACTTGGGTGTCAGACTGCAGGGGTGTCGCAACGGACATCAGTGATGAGCAGATTAAAGAAACGGGTTTGTAAAGTTATTTAACGTTTTAAGGCGGACATTACAGGAATGGGCAAAAAAGTTTAAATAATTTAGCCAACAGTGCCGATCTGGTCTAGGATGATTAACCCCGGACACTGGGGTCGAAAGTCCCACCAATGCGTTGTTTGACTGTGATCATCTCTCCAGGAAGAGACTGTTTGCTGTTTTCTATCCTAGCGAAGAAAGGGCTCTCCTTCCGAGACCGGATTCAGCAATTCTCATTATGGCTAATGCTTGTGCAAGGGAGGTAAAAGCCAATATGGGAAAAGGGTCTGGAGAGTAAAACAAGTCAGTAAGATTGAAACAGTCAGGATTGTTCGATGAAATAGTGACTTATTTTCGTCAGGTACTGTCATCGTTACCGGACAGACGCAC
>JBEAQB010000141.1:0-2833 GCA_041164125.1 Cyanobacteriota bacterium | reverse complement strand
GCCCAAACCTTGTCAGGACCGGAAGGTAGCAGCAATACGGGATGCTTGTGATAGGCGTAAACTCCGGGCTTTCCTATTGCAGGCATTACCTCAACGTTCGTCCTGTCTGTTTGCCCAGCGGAGCCATTAATGGTTTTGTGACGGCGGGGAAGTCCCCAAGTAACAATTAGTCGGCTGTCTGGGGGCAGTGCGGGGGGGGAAAGGCGTCTCACGATGGCAACAGCAAAAAGTGTTGGCGTGTCAAATTCCCCTAACATTAGTCGTTAGTGGTACTACCACGGCATAAAACTGCGCCCAATCGTTATGCAACCCATCTACATTCCCCATTTACTGAAACTTCCCCAGGCGTCCCAATCCGTTCATTTTGACGAAATGATTGCGGCAATGGACACATTAACCCCAGTCAGGGGCAAGATTACCGTCCGCCATGGGGGCACTTTTTTAGAAGTAACCGGCCAAGCCGAGACCATTGTGACATTAACCTGTGACCGCTGTACTCAGTGTTACAATCAGCGTCTTTTTGTTGATACGAAGGAGCTACTTTGGCTGGCGCGGCCGTGCGCAGATCCCCTGCCATCGGAACGGGAAGTGAGTTGGGATGACTTATCTGAGACCCTGCCCCCTGATGGGCACTTTGATGTTAAGAACTGGCTGTATGAACAATTGAGTTTGGCCCAACCGTTACAAAACCGCTGCGATAAAAATTGCCAACCCCCTTCCCTGCCAGAGTCCCCCTTAACGAGGGGGGTCGATCATCGCTGGGCGGCGTTAGCTGACTTAAAAAAACAACTGCCTTAAGGGCCGTTGCGACGATCGCCATTAACCAAGCAGACGGACCTTAGAAAAATGGAAGTGAACCATTTTTGGGTCATAACTTAGCCAAACTGCTCTTCAATTTCTAGGTCAAACAACATTTTTAGAGAGCTTAAGCATTGCTTACGAGCCTCGATATCCTGCTGAGCGCGAAGCTGCACCATGGGTTCGTGGAGGATTTTATTGACGATGCCTCGGGTTAAGGCTTCAATCACTTCCTGGTGTTTTTCCGCAAACTCAGAACCTAGACGTGAAAGGGCTTTTTCCAGTTCTTGCTCCCGAATGTCCTCGACCTTACTCCGGAGGGAGCTGATGGTGGGCACGGTCTCGAGCGATCGCCACCAGAGATCAAAAGCCGCCACTTCCTCTTCCAATAGTCCCTCTGCCTCCCGGGCCATTTGGCGACGGCTGGCTTGGTTCTGGGCAACCACCGCTTTCAGGTCGTCGACATTAAACGCTTGGACTTGTTCCATCTCATGAACAGCCGCGGACACATTGCGAGGGACGGAAATATCTACCACCATCAAGCTTTTGCGATCGCCCAAACAGGGTGATAGATTTTGAGGGGTTAAAATGGGCTCAGTTGCTCCTGTACTGGTAAAAGCAATGTCCGCAGCGGCGATCGCCGCGAAGAGGCTATCCAGGGGTAATAGGGTGAAGTCTGCCTGGGGAAATTGACTGGCAAGTTCTTGGGCGCGGCGCTGGGAGCGGTTGACAATCGTAATATCCGTGGCCCCTTTCGCCAACAAATGTTTGACCAACAAACAGGCCATTTTCCCGGCACCAATAATTACCGTCTTTTGGGTTGCCAATGTCACTTTAGTGTGTACCAGTTCCACCGCCGCCGAGCTGATGGAAACGGCCCCTGTCCCAATATCCGTTTCAGTTCTGACCCGCCTACCGGCGGTAATGGCTTGTTTAAACAGACGATCAAGCAGGCGACCAATGCCTTTATATTTCTGCCCTAGTTTGTGGGTTGTCCGCACCTGGGCAAGGATTTGACCTTCCCCTAGCACCAGGCTTTCGAGCCCTGCGGCCACCCGCATTAAATGACGCACAGCATCTTCATGCAAAAGCGTAAATAAATATCGGCGTAGCGTTACTAAAGGAATATATCCTGTTTCTGAAAGAAATTGAGTGATTTCTACGACGCCTTTCTCAGTATCAGTTACCACCGCGTAAATTTCGAGTCGATTACAGGTACTAATAACAGCGACTTCTTCGACGTGGGGATAACTCCGCAGGTGTGCTAAGGCCTCTTCCAGCTTGGCGTCTTGAATACTAAGCTTTTCGCGGATGTCCACCGGGGCTGTTTTATGACTCAGCCCCACAACGGCGATATTCATGGGTTCTCCTAAGGATTCTTAAAAGTAGCGATCATCGTGGTGGCACGACGAATCTGGATAAATAGGATTCTTTAATCTTTGCAATGTAGTCCGAATTGCCGGTCACAATCAAGCGTCCGCTGGGGGGAATCGATGAATTTTTGTTAAGTAGGCGATTTCCCTGCCACCACGCATATGGGGCAGGGATAATCCCACAGAATTCT
Source organism: Cyanobacteriota bacterium (assembly GCA_041164125.1). GTDB lineage: Bacteria > Cyanobacteriota > Cyanobacteriia > Cyanobacteriales > Microcystaceae > Synechocystis. The sequence goes on along the minus strand of JBEAQB010000141.1, from coordinate 471 downwards.
CCCCACCGTCTTGACCCACTGAGCAGTCCGACTCAGGGGCACCTAAGGACAATTTTCCGACCCCCTGGAACGGTCACGACTGCCCTGGTTTATTGGGGAAAGACTAGCGCAAGAAATAAGTTTATTTGTGTTATATTGTCCCTGTGGTGTAACTATTTGACAGAGGGTCAAATATGGCGCAGGTAACGATTTTGATTGTGGAAGATGAATTGCTGATTGCCCGTGATTTATCACAACGACTGAAAAAAAATGGTTTTCACGTAGTTGGCGTCGCGTCCTCTGCTGTCAAAGCCCATGCGTTAATTGCGGCTACCAAACCCGATCTGATTTTGATGGATATCGTCATCAAAGGAGACAAGGATGGCATTACGCTGGCGCGAGAAGTGTATGACTGCTACAGCATACCAGTCATTTTTTTGACAGCCTACGCGGATAGCGAAACCTTAAAACGATCAGAGCAATCGGGGGCCA
>JBEAQB010000140.1:0-7239 GCA_041164125.1 Cyanobacteriota bacterium | reverse complement strand
CCGTCTGTGTGGGATGGACTATTTACCGCCCTTTGTGATTCATGGAACGCATCAGATTCGTGACCTTGCGGTGATTAACGACCATGCCCAATCCTATCGACGCACGTTGTTGGCCCTCAGGGATAATCAAATCAATTGGGAGACCCTGTCACGGCTAACGCGCTTCAATGACGCCTTAGACGACGTCATTATTCAATCCACTCCGGAGGCCAGCAATGCATAATGAGGCGTTATTTTTTCAGGCTTTTATCTACTTGGCTGCTGCCGTTATTTCTGTACCGATCGCCAAACGTTTGGGGCTGGGATCAGTGCTGGGCTATTTAATTGCCGGTGTGCTGATTGGTCCCTTTGGCTTCAAGCTGGTGGGCAATGAAGGCGAAGATGTGATGCATTTTGCTGAGTTTGGCGTGGTCATGATGCTGTTCCTGGTGGGACTAGAACTTCAGCCCCGCTTACTGTGGAATCTCCGGGTTCCCATTTTAGGGTTGGGGGGATTACAAGTACTAATCACAGCGGTCATTGTTGGACTGGGGGGTCTATTGTTAGGGCTCCCCTGGCCCATGGCGATCGCCGTTGGCGTGATTCTAGCAATGTCATCCACTGCCATTGTGCTCCAAACCTTGAATGAAAAAGGCTGGATGAAAAGTGATGCGGGGCAATCGTCTTTCTCGGTGCTGTTGTTTCAAGACATTGCCGTGATTCCGATTCTCGCCCTACTTCCCCTCCTGGCGATCGCCCCAGATCCCCATCTCAGCCTAGCCGCAAGTGGGAGTGACGTCCTATTGACCGCAGGATCTGCCCCTGTAGAGGCAGTGCTCCCGGCCTGGCAACAGGCCCTGCTGGTCATTGGAACCGTTGGGGGCATTATCCTGGCGGGGCAGTTTTTGTTGCAACCGGTGTTTCGGTTAATTGCGACCACCCAACTGCGCGAAATTTTTACCGCCACAGCCCTATTTCTGGTGATTGGCATCGCCCTCGCCATGAATGAAATTGGTTTGTCCCCTGCCCTTGGCACCTTTGTGGCTGGCGTCGTCCTAGCGGAGAATGAATATCGCCACGAATTGGAAAGTGATATTGAACCCTTTAAAGGACTGCTACTGGGTCTATTTTTTCTCTCCGTTGGAGCCAGTATTAATTTCACCTTACTGTGGAATCAACCCTGGATGATTCTGGGGTTAGTGCTAGCGTTAGTACTATGTAAAGGGGTAATTTTGTGGGGGCTGAGTCGCCTCTTTAAGTTAGACCTAAATGACGGACTCCTCTTTAGTTTTGCCCTGGCCCAAGGGGGAGAATTTGCCTTTGTGTTACTTTCCTTTGCTGTGCAAAATCAGGTCCTGACGGACCAAGTGGCTGGGCCACTAATGGCAGTCGTCGCCCTATCCATGGCGGTTACCCCGCTGCTGATTATTGTCTTTGAAAAACTCATTCAGCCCCGGTTAATCCAAGCCACCCCTGACGCACCGCAAGAAACCATTGATAGCGAAGACAATCATGTCATCATTGCCGGTTTTGGTCGTTTTGGGCAAATTGTCGGACGTTTATTAATGGCTAATGGCTTTCGTGTCACCATCCTAGACCATGATCCCAGCCACATTGAGATGCTGCGTCGGTTTGGTTGGAAGGTCTTTTATGGTGATGCCTCCCGGCTAGATTTGTTACGGTCGGCCGGCATCGGTGACGCTCGGTTATTAGTCATTGCCATCGATGATCCGGAACGGGTGTTGAGCATTGTGCACGCGGTGCACAAATATTTTCCCCATGTTCGTATTTTGGCGAGGGCGACCAACCGCAACCATGCCTACCAACTGATTCGGACCGGCGTAGAGGTGGTCGAACGGGAAACCTTTGAATCCGCCCTATCCATGGGGGAACAGGCATTGCGTCTACTAGGGTTTCGTGCTTATAAAGCCCAGCGGGTTGCCCAAACCTTTAAGGCGCACGATGAAGCGGTGCTTCAGGAAATGGCTCATATCGCCGGCAATGAGACAGAATTAGTGGCCCGCTCTAAGCAAATGAATCGGGATTTAGCCCGGTTGTTACAAACGGATGATCAAGCCTTGGCCCATGAACTGGATCATGCGTGGGATACCGCAGCGAGTCGTGAGGGGTGAGCCCTTGCGGAGATTCAGTGGTGTTGACTGACTTTAATACTGATGAAATTTATTGGCATTGACTTGGGTTGGCAGTCTGGACAAAGCGGGTTGTGTTGCTTGCAGGCTGATCGTCATTACCTCCATTTGCTAGATGTGACACGGCGGTTAAGTCTGACCGACATTTTTACCTGGTTAGATGACTGGGTTGAGCCAGGACAAGGGGCAATGGTGGCAGTGGATGCACCGACGTTGATCCCCAATCAAACGGGAACTCGATTACCCGATCGCCTCACCCACCTACATTTTGGCAAATACCATGCCGGTTGTTATCCGGCGAATTTAGGGCGCCCCTTTGCCCAGAGAACCATCGCTGTCGGGCTAGATCTGGAAGCGCGAGGCTTTGCCCATGCGCCAACCATTACCCCTCAAATCCCCGGACGTTATCAAATTGAAGTTTTTCCCCATCCTGCGATGATCCGTCTTTTTCAGCTTGAACGCATTATTAAGTATAAAAAAGGCACATTGTCCGCAAGAAAACAGGCCTTAATGCAACTCCAGCATTGCATCAAAACTTACTTATCCCAATTAACACCAACCCTGAAGCTTGATAGTCTCCTGAGCCAATCCCTCTGGCGATCGCCGCTGGATCTAACAGGGAAGGAACTCAAAGCCCTTGAAGATCAACTCGATAGTCTAATGTGTGCCTATATTGGTGCCTACTGGTGGTATTGGGGGCTAGAAGGCAATCAGGTGCTGGGGGATGAGCGCTCAGGCTACATCATCGTACCGGATTTGACCCCCAAAACATAGACGCGTTCCCGAAGTCCCCCAGTACAACACCAGGGGTCTTTTCGTGAGGACGGAGAGGGGATTCTGAAGCGAAAGGTATTCTCCAGCGCTTGCCCTGTTGAATTTTATTGATGTACTATGTTTATTCCAGTAGACATCAAATTCACTTCCCCTAAAGGACAGAGCTTTAAGACTGTTTTTTCGATGACTTACAAAATCGCAAATTATCTTACAAACGTTAACCTCGCTGAAAGTATCTCGACCAATCTCGTTGAGATCGAGCTAGCGCTCAAGAACAACCCTGGGCAATTCACCAATCTCGTGCTCTTTGATCAGGCACGGGGGAGCACCGACGCGGCTGCCTTTCCCTCCGGTTGGAATGGAGTTAGCTCATATTACCAAGCGGGATTTTCTCAGGACATCTGGCGCGAAACCGGTATTGCTATCGCGCAGCCAAGCCTTCTCCCTGAGACTCTTCTTCCAGAGTTATGGGACGATGCTCGTCAATTCCCAGGCAATTATGCAGATGATCTGGAGGATTTTTTACGGCTGACTGGGAGTACGAGTTCACAAGAAAGTATTCCGCCAGACTATAATCTTGGTATTACAACTGTATTTAATCTGCTATCCGAAATGCAGACCGGGTCGCCGTTGACGGTTGACTACCTCCTTGATCAAGCCAATACAGCCAATTTCTTTAATCAGAATCCCCACGCTCTCTTCCTCTCCAATCATGGGGGGAGTTTCTTGTTAGGAGGGAATGGAGATGGCCCCGCCTATGATCTCGATGAAATTAAAAGAAATCTGCAGGTTACAGAGCTTGAACAGGTTCTTCAGCAGGCGATCATTGATTATTCCCCTGACCAAAATCGCTTTGGCCTCCTGGCGTATGATGAATGTCTCATGGCTAACATCGAAACGGCAACTGAACTGAGGGGCGTCACACGTTATTTACTCGCATCACAGGAAACAATACCCGGTCTGGGCTACGACTACTTTCTGACGTTATCCGATTTCAAAACCAACACACCTCTGTCATCGCAAACTGAGATCGAGCAAGATTCTCGTGCATTGGGGGAAGCGTTTGTCTCCACCTACTCTGGACGAAATGGTGCCAGCCATACATTATCCCTTACCGACACAGATGGCATTACATTACTCAATCAGGCGATCAAATCTTACGCCGATGCTTTCCTGGAATCTGACGATTCCCTCTTGGTTGACCTCTTGAAAGCACTACGGGTGAAAGGAACAAATTATACCTATAAATTTCTACAAGATCTCGGTAATCTTGCACTGATCAGTCAGGCTCTGCCCGGTGCTTCCTCTGCCCTAATTGAGGCATCTCAAGCCATTCTTGCTGCGCTGGATACTACTATTGTGGCGAACAATCAGGATTACAGACCTTGGGCGCAGAGCTTCAGATTTGCTGCGAGTTCAGGTCTGACGATAACCCTGCCCACCGAGCTTACCCAGGTTGTGGTTGGAGGTGAGTATTTGCCTGAGCTGTTTATTCAGCAAGCGCCACAATTTGAGGACCAGACGGGTTGGTCTCGTGTGCTTGCCAGAGTCGCTCCTTTGCTGCAAAGGGTTCAAACCAATTCCGGCTTCGAGCCGGCCCAGGTCGAGCGAAAAAACGGCAGTGTCATCGAATCCCAAGGCGGTACAGCTAGATTCGCGGTTCAGATCAACGGCTACCTCGGTTCTATTTCAAATGACGCAGCAATTAACAACGATATTTATAATTTGCCAGAACTGGCCAATGCCATTCTTGCCGATCTCAACCTGTCTCTCGACATCCTCAACCTCAGAGAAGCGGGCTCTGTCACCATTGCCATCAGAAGCGCAGATGGTTTAGTCAAGGCTACGTGGTCCCAGGCTGTGACAAAACCAGGACTACTTACTTTTTCTACTGACGATCTGAACGCTGAAGTGGCCGCTCAGCCGATCAGTGAAGGTGATCAAGTGGTAATCACCCCCATTGGCAATATTTCCGCCGCCTACGACTTCAATCTCCAAATTGCCGACCAAAAGCTTCAGGGCTACAATTCCGAAAAACCATTAGACTATCCCACGCTTCTCAACACATCCCTCATTGATGACGGCCGCAAGGAGCTGTTTTTCACCACTCCGCCTCTTCTGCCCGAGCCAGACGGTGGCGAGAGCAGTTTTTGTACTAATCTTGTCCTCCTTTCAGGCAGTGAGGGATATGCTGGCCTCACTCTGTTTGAAGTTGATGGCACGTCTTTGCTCACCCTTGAATCAGCTGATTTCATTGATGAACAAGTTCGCCTCAAACCCAATACAGAATATAGCGTTACCCTTTCCTATCGGGACTTTGATCCCCAACCATCAGACCTCTCGAGTGACTTGTCTTTTCTCTTTGACTACTTTGCAGCTCCCACGCAAATACTCAACGACTCATTGCTCCGTGAAAATATCTTCCTCTCAAACTGGGGACAGATTTCGGTCAATCCAGGCCTCTCTGGGACAGCAACCATTGTGGAGACAGTCAGTTCCAAGCGCATCACCGCCTTGGATGATCTACGGGAGGGTGACGCCATCGACGCGCTCTACGTTGCAAGGTCTGTTGATATTGACACCACCCTTCAGGCCGGCACTGGCGGCGGCACCCAGACCTATGCCTCAGGTCTGTGGACTGCAAGTAATGACGTGACCCTGAATGTGTTTGTCGAGGGCATCGGTGCTAACAATGCTCAGTTGGGCTTCTATCAGGTAGATGCGCTCACTGGAGCTATCAGCACGGATAGTGGTTTGATTATGCCTAGTGCAACAGAAAATTATCTGGCGGCTACCCGCGATAGTCTGGTGTCCCCCCTGATTGCGCTCAATGAATTCAATAAAGAGGGGGTTGTGGAAGTCAACCTCATGGCAGGTCAGCACTACGCCGCCGTGTTGATCACGGAAGATCAGAACGGTTCTCAGACTGCCCTGTACTCCCTGACTGCTGGCAACCCCAATGCGTCCATCCAATTCCTTGATTTTGGCCGGGGTTATTACGGCTTTGAGGATCTGGTACAGGGTCGTGACTCTGGCTGGGATGGTGATTTCAACGACGTCACCTTCTACTTAACTTGAGGCAAATTCTCGCCCCCTTAGGGGGCTTCTATCTTGCCACAGTGACATCTCCCGACACTGATTGCCAGCAATACAGGACAAGATTACTAAAATTGGGCTGAGCGGAATCTTAAAGGGGACAAAGATAGTTAAAACTCAATGAATGACCACTAGTTCAGTTGACATCCTCCAACCCGGCTAAAGCCTGGGGATTCCCATCTATCCAAACAACGAAAGTTGAGTGAACAATGGGTGGGTTGACGCTTCACAGGATGCTGCTACCGAAGTAGTCTGACGCTTTCCTCCACGTCCGTTTTGAGTCTCCGAGTGTCCCCCGGCGACTTTGATGTTTACTGCGGCGTTAACGTCTCGGTCAAGAGTTGAACCAAAAAAGAGACAAGTCCATTCCCGAACAGAAAGTTCTTTTTTGCCACCAATCTCGCCACAACAGGAACATCGTTGTGACGTAGGTTCCCATCGAGAAATCACACGAAAATCTCGTCCGTACATTACCGACTTAGCCTCTAACATAGTCCTAAAACTACGCCAACCTAGATCAGATATAGCACGGGAAAGACGACGATTCTTCAACATTCCTGAAGTATTTAAATCTTCCAAAATAATCGTTTGGTTTTCACGAATCAATTTGGTAGACAATTTGTGCAAAAAGTCTGTTCGAGTATCTTTAACTTTGGCATGAAGCTTGGCAACTCTCAAACGGGCTTTTTCTCGTCGCTTACTGCCCTTTTGTTTACGGGCTAGATTGCGCTGACATTTTCTCAGTCGTTTTAACCTTGCTTTCAATGGTTTGGGAGCTTTGATTTTTTCCCCCTCACTCAAAGTAGCAAAGTCAATAATCCCTAGATCAACCCCTACAGCTTGCCCATTATCGGGTAATAGTTCAGGACTAACTTCCACCACAAAGCTCAAAAAGTACCGATTGGCGGCATCTTTGATTACTGTGACTGAACTAGGCGCGGAGGGCAAAGGACGACTCCACACCACGTCAAGGAAACCAATTTTAGCTAGATAAACTCGGTTGTTATCCTTTAAGGCAAATCCTGAGTTAACAAAAGTAGCAGATTGCTTAGAGCGACGACTTCTGAACTTGGGTGGATTTACCTTTTTGCCTTTACGTTTTCCTTTAACAGAATCAAAGAAATTTTTGTAAGCTACACTGAGATTTCTAATCGACTGCTGCAAAGGTACAGCCAACACCTCGGTTAACCAATTTCTCTCTTCCATTGTCTTACATTGTGTTAGCCGCTTAGATAGCTCG
>JBEAQB010000139.1:0-5308 GCA_041164125.1 Cyanobacteriota bacterium | reverse complement strand
ACAATAATTCCCTGTGTAACCTACTACTTTGGCCCCTTTGAGAGTTCAAAAGAAGCAAAAGAGTACTATCCAGAGTATGTGGAAGATTTGAAGCACGAAAAGGCGATCGGCATTTCAGGGCGTCTACAAAAAACCCAACCGACTTTTTTGACCGTGATGGATGCACCAAGCGATCTGAAACGGGACGAACAATACCTGTGGCACATGCTGAAGCAGAAGTCTCGCCAATACACTGCGGCTCTCGAGTCATGGCAAAATCTCTGGAATGTGTTGCCGGGCAATTTTCTGGTGGTTAACTTTGATGGCACCCTGAAACAAGGCAATATACGGGCTTGTCAATTACTGCAGACATCCCAAACAGAACTCCAGGGGCGATCGCTGTTGCAGTATGTGCCCCCTTCTCAGGTTGGTGAGCTTGAAAGGCGATTAGTCACGATGGCGAGGGATCAGTCAGTTTGGCCCGTTGCCTATCGCTGGTCAATGCAATTACAGGTGTCAGCACCTAACGTAATTCCGGTGGTGGTTGAAGCAACCCAGCAGCAAGATGCAGCCGGTAAGGTGATGGGCTGGTATTGGTTACTGCATGATGTGACACCTCCCCCATTCTCCCATCATCCCGGGTTGAGGAAAGCTGGGTTAGGCGTCGAGGGGATTGGTTAAGGGTTGGGCAATACGCCGGGCCAGCGTCGATATTTGAGGAAAAATCCGCCCAAGCACAGGCCGGCGATCGCCATTGTTCCGATCGCCAAATAACTAGGCACCCAAAAAATTGCTTCAATGGTATTAATTTGGCCCGGTTTTAACTGCCACGATTGCGGGGTGATTGCGTCTGGGCGATCAGCAGTCTCCGTCTCCAACACCTTAATGCCAAAGGGGGTCTGGAGATTAAATTGCAAATCAATCAGGGAACCGGGACTGAGAATAATATTTCCCTGCTTGGACAACACTCCCAAAGCGCGTAAGTCAACCGTTAGCCGCAAACGATTACGGTCCGCCAGGATCCAATTGCGTTGTTCGAGGGCCAGTTCCGCGTTCAAATTCAGTAAGTCAAGTTGATCGGGTTGAGGAGATGTCCTACGTTTAGGCGGGTCTGGATTAAAGAAACGATTAAATTTCTCAACCAGTTCCTGTCCGTTGCCAAAAGGGATGGTTAGCCTTAATTCTTGGTCGGAAAGGCGATCGGCTTTCCCCTGCAAGACCTTAGCCCGTTGTTCTAAACTTTTTAACCAGCGATCAGCTTCGCTTTGGCTCAGGGTCGTTAATTGTTCACCAAGAACAATATGTTGAACAATGGTGCCCTGATGTTGTTCGGCAAAGTGGATGCCCACATCGTAATTAACGCAGCCAGTTAGCAAACAGCAAAGACAGAGGAACAGTGGCAGTAACGGTTTAGACCAGTGGGAAAAGAGATGCATGGAAAAACACTTATCAAGCAGCAGGAGAAATTTACGTCAGCGTCCCAAGACCCAAAGCTGTTCTTTGCCACACGTCCCGCCTAGCTTGGTTCTGACTGAGGGGGTTAGGGGTCAAGACAGTCTTGATTTTAGCAGAAGTTTAGCTTGCAATCTGTTGCTGAGCGTTCAACTGAGCTTACGCCGACGTCTTGTCGCAGTCTCCCATTGCGCACCTATCGACAGGGCATGGGGCGTCTCGCAGGCAAGCGCTAATTCATGATCAAAACAGTCTTTTGCTTACCAAGACTAATCCAAGATTGCCAATCGGGGGCGGCGCCCCAAAAGACCCGTCATTAATCGCAACGCCAGTTTTTTAACGGGGGCAATTTGGCGCAGGAGATGAAGCCCCAGCCGCCGTAGAGTAATCATGGGCAGCCAATGACTGGAAAAAAAGCGATTTAACAAATCCGTAAAGCCCAGAATGAGCCAGTTTTCAGGCTTACGCCAACGTTCATACCGTTTTAAGACCGTTAGTGCCCCCAGATCTTCCCCCTGTTGCTGGGCCGTGAGGATAACATCAGCCAGCGAGGCTGCGTCGCGGATGCCTAAATTGAGCCCCTGACCCCCCACCGGATGGCAACAATGGGCGGCATCGCCAATCAACGCCAATCGGGCTTGAATATAGCGATCACTCTGCATGAGTTGCACAGGAAATAAACGGCGGGGCGTTGTCAGTTCAAAGTCCCCTAAAATATTGCCAATCCGTTGCCAGAGTTGTTGTTTAAAGTCTGCAGGCGATAAATTAGCGAATTGGTGGGCTTGGGAGTGGGGCATTGTCCAGACAATTTGGACGCGATCGCCAGGGAGGGGCAAAATTCCCATGGGGCCAGTGTCGCAAAAGCGCTCAAAGGCAATGTTGTTGCGGGCGGCTTGGTGTTTAAGGGTAAAGGCCACACAGGATTGCCAGTATTTCCAGCCTTTGGTTGAAATGTTGGCCAGGGAACGGGTGTGGGAACGGGCCCCATCGGCTCCGATTAAGATCTGGGTTTGGATCTGCAGGGTGCTGTTGTCTTGTTGGATTTCAATCTGGGCCGTGGATTGCTTAACTTGAAAGTTGATTAGTTTTGCCGGTCGAAACCAGGTAATGTGCGGGGATTGTTCAACACAATCCTCTAGGGCCTTCAATAAAACGGGATGTTCGGCCACATAGCCTAGTCCCCGTTCGTTGACGTCTTCTTTGGCAAAGGGAACCTGATAGGCATAGTCATTATCGGAAATTTGAATCTGTTCAAACTGTCCGACTTTCTCCTGAATGCCGTCCCACACCCCCAGACCTGTGAGGATTTTGCTGGACAGAAGAGAGATGGCATAGGCTTGGGGTTTTTGTAAGGCCTGCTCCTTGGGTAAGGCTTCAATCACGGCAATCTTCAAACCGCTGTTCCGTAAGGCCGCTGCCAAGACCAAACCCACAATGCCGCCGCCGGCGATCGCCACGTCAAATTTTACCGAAGGAACAGGGGAAACAGGGGTCGTCATGGCACAGCGTCAGGTCAATCAAAACAGTCAGATGGTCTTTGTATTGTTACTTACCCCTTGGGCAGAGAGCAACCCAAGTCTTCTCTAGTGGCAGCGAAGCTTTTGTCTTAAATCCTCTCAGGAGCTAAAACTTTCATGAAGGATGATGCGATTGCCAGCGGGATCGTAACTATAAATTTCCCGGCCATGGGATGCCGTTTGGATTTGGCCGGGGTTTAATGCTAGGTCCCCCCGTTGAAACTGGGCGATCGCCCTTTCGAGATTGTCCACTTCCAAACATAAACTGAAGCCGCTTTGATCGGACTGGGCAAATTCCCCTTGGTGGTCTACCTGGGGACGAAAAATTCCCAATCTTAAGCCCGGCAGATGAAATTCGGCATATCGGTCTGGATGCCAGGGTTGGGGGTCCTGCTGTAGAACCAGACGATAAAATTCCACCACTGCGGTAAAGTGGTCGGTGCCAATGGTCAGCCACGCCGTTGTAATCATTGGGGCAAACGGTTAATAGGAACGGATAGCGCCAAAATCTCCCAAAACCAGGGCATAATTTCGGATTAACCCCAGTAGATTAAGCCGGTTTTGTCGTAATTGCCCATCTTCTGCCATTACCAAGACACTGTCGGGGCCGTCAAAAAACGCTTCCACTGTCGGGGCTAACTCCTGCAAGGCATTCACCAATGCTTGGTAATCCCGATTTTGTTGCACTGCCACCACTTTGGGATAAAGGGCTAATAGGGCTTGGTAAACGGCTTGTTCCGAGACTTGCTTTAATAAAGGGGCCTGAATTTCCGGGCGGGGATCTAGGCGATCGCCGGGGAGATTACCCTTGCTAGCAAGTTTAGCCGACCGGTTCACCGTGGGGTAGATTACCGCTAATTGACCGTTCTCCCGTAACCGTTGCAAAAATCGGGCCCGTTGCAACCCATCCAACAAATCCGTCAAGAGGCGATCGCCCAGTAAGTCGGTGTAGGTGGCATCGGCTTCGCTATCCCCTAGAACTGCATTGACTAGGTCGTAATCTAGACCCTGTTCGTCTTGTAAGAGGGTTTGCAACCGTTGCAAAAAGAATGCTCGCAATTCTGCTATAGGTGACGCTTTGGCTGGGTGCGCGGTGACAAAGCTCTGGCAACCCTCCCTTAACAGTTGCAGCAAATTGATTTCTAGACCCGCATCCCAGGCAACATTGATGACGGCATTAGCGGCTCGCCGCAGGGCAAAGGGGTCGGAAGAGCCGCTGGGCAATAATCCCAAGCCGAAAATGCTAATTAATGTATCCAGGCGATCGGCCATGCCGACCACTTGACCACAAAGGCTTTTAGGCAGGTCATCGTCCTGGTTACGGGGTAAATAATGTTCGTAAATCCCCCGGGCAACCACCTCAGACTCGCCACTCACCAGGGCATATTTCTGCCCCATGACCCCTTGTAATTCGGGAAACTCATACACCATTTGGGTAACGAGGTCAGCTTTGCACAACATCGCGGCCGTATCGATTTCCGCCCGTTGTTGCTCACTCACCCCCAACTGATCGGCGATCGCCGCTGCCATTTCCATAATCCGGTCGACTTTATCGCGCATCGTCCCTAACTCTTCCTGGAACGTGACCGTTTCGAGTTGGGGCAAGTAGCTATCCAGGGTGTCGTCACAATCGGCCTGATAGAAAAATTTAGCGTCCGCGAGCCGGGCGCGAATCACCCGGGCATTCCCCGCCGCAATAATCTCCGCTTTGGCCGGATCACCGTTGGCGATGGTGATGAAATAGGGCAATAATTCTCCTTGAGCATTTTCCACCGGAAAATACCGTTGGTGGGTAACCATGACGGTGGTGATCACTTCCCGGGGTAAGGCCAAGAATTCGGTCTCAAACTGTCCAACCACCGCTGTGGGGGATTCCACTAACTGTGTCACTTCTGCCAGCAGGTCATGGTAAATAATCGCTTGGCCATTTAACTGTTGCGATTTTTCAGCAATTTGTTGCAGAATCATTTGCCGTCGTTCACTGGGATCAACAATAATACCGGCTGCTTTTAATTGCTCAACATAACTGCTGGCCGCAGTCAAGGTCACTGCCTCTGGGTGCAGAATGCGGTGCCCCTGGGATTGGCGATCGCTATTTAAACAGGTGGAGCCATTGGTTAACTGCAAGGGTAAAACCTGATCATCCAAGAGACACACTAACCCACGAATCGGGCGGGGGAAGCGTAGATCTCCGTCCCCCCACCGCATAAAGCGTCGTCCTTCCAGGGATTTCAACCAAGTCAAGGCCAAGGTCGGTAACAGATCGGCCGCAGCCTGTCCGGGGAAAAACTTATTAACAAAAATAAACTCCCCCTTGGGCGTTGTCCGCATTTCAAAATCCTGAACCTCCACCCCTTGTT
>JBEAQB010000138.1:0-7517 GCA_041164125.1 Cyanobacteriota bacterium | reverse complement strand
TCCTCATTGGTTAACTGAGGGGGAGTTTGAGGGACGATAGGGCCCGCATCGCCCTCGAAGAGTCCCGAATCAGTGCGGCGCTGGAGAATTTCTCTGCCTCCCTTTAGCTCCAGCCAATTGCTAATGGGGGCGGCGTTGTTTCGTCAGCATCGGTAAGGGTTGTCGGTTAGACGGAGCAGGGGGTAAATAACGACGCGGCGTTTGCCTAACAGTGATTGGTGCTGTTTTTTGTGCCTGCCACCATCGCACGCCTAACGCCAAAAATGCTGCTGTAATTCCTACCGAAAACAAGCTCCATTTGCCATCCACACCCCCTAGTACCATGTCCACCGCCGCCATAATTAAAATGAAGCTAGAGATTGGCTCACGGCGGTAAAATACTTTGACAAGACGGGGTAAATGAAACTTCATAGATTGGGACGTAATCAGGGCTAAAGACGCTTACCCAGTGATTCTACGCCCATTATATACACTCTGTCTGGGCCAGCAACGCCGGAAAATATGGGAGAATAGGGGGGGTATTTTCCCTAACCCCTTGGGGCCGGGGTGCGTAGCTCAGTGGATAGAGCATCCGCCTTCTAAGCGGACGGTCGCAGGTTCGAATCCTGCCGCACCCGTTAGACGGTTTGAGCTTCCAAAATCCCTTCTGCATCATTGGCGATCGCCCGGAGTTGATCTAAGGTTTCAGCCTTAACCGATTGCCAGAGTTGCCGTTGATGGGCTTCAAGTAACCGTTCTGCCATATCCCGTAGTGCCCAGGGATTATGAGCTTGGATAAAGTTTTGCACAACCGGATCAAAAAGATAGGCTTTGGCAACGCCCTCATACATAAAGTCCGCTACACAGTGGGTCGTGGCATCATAGGCAAATAAGTAATCCAGGGTAGCCGCCATTTCAAATGCCCCTTTGTAGCCATGGCCCATCACCCCCTCAATCCACTTGGGATTAACAACGCGGGAACGATAGACTTTGGCAATTTCTGCGGTTAATAATTTCACCCGGGGCCGGCTAGGATTGGCATTATCGCCGCAATAGACGGTAGGATTTTGCCCCGTGAGTGAGCGCACAGCGGCAGTTAACCCGCCTTGAAACTGATAGTAATCGTCAGAATCTAACAAATCATGTTCACGGTTGTCTTGATTGTGCAACACAATTTGCAGGGTTTTTAACCGCTGCGCAAATACTTCTGGCTGACTGTGACCAACCCCCTGGCGATCATAAGCATAGCAACTCCAATTCAAATACGCTTGAGCCAAATCTTGATCATCCTGCCAATTCTGCGCCTCAATGAGTCCCTGCAAACCGGCACCATAGGCCCCAGGCTTAGACCCAAAAATACGGTAATTTGCCCGAATTTTCGACTGTTCTGGTGTTAGACCTTGGGCACACCAGGTTTGAGTTTCCTGTTTAACAGCTGCTGCCAAGGGATTCATCTCAGCCGGTTCATCCAATTGGGCAACGGCGGCGATCGCCTGATCGATAAATTCCACCAAATTAGGAAATCCGTCTCGAAAAAAGCCTGAAATTCTCACCGTGACATCCACTCGGGGACGTTGCAGAATCGCTAAGGGTAAAATTTCAAAATCGATAATGCGCCGTGAGGGGCCATCCCACACTGGCTGCACCCCCAATAATGCCAACACCTGGGCAATGTCATCTCCCCCCGTTCGCATGGTGGCAGTGCCCCAGATGGAGATGGCCAGGGTTTTGGGATAATCACCATTGTCTTGGCTATAGCGTTCAATGAGGGTTTCCGCAGCGCGACGCCCAACGTCCCAGGCCGATTCGGTGGGGATGGCGCGAATATCCACCGAGTAAAAATTGCGGCCGGTGGGTAACACGTCCGGTCTCCCCCGACTGGGAGCCCCCGCCGCACCACTGGGAATAAACTCGCCGTCTAAGCCCCGGAGAAGATTGGTGATTTCCTGGGGGGTCTGGTTTAACAGGGGCAAGAGGGTTTCCTCAATCCAAGTTAAAGATTTCTGGGTCTGGTCTCCTGGGCTGAATTGCTCAGTCCAATGAGATTGAGTGATCGGGGGAGAGGGCGTATTACGGGGGAGTAACGGGTCAACCTGGATTTTGGCAATTTCTTCTAGCATGGCCACCACGTCGCCGCCAAGGCGACAGTGTTTGAGTGCCTGGGCTAATTGCTGTTTTCCTTGGGCCACTAACTGGGTTTCAACCTCTGGGGATAGGGTAAAGGGTTGTTCTAACGGATCTAACAGGGGGTCAAAGGCTATCCCTAAATCAACGGCGATCGCCTGGGTTAAGCCAAGTCTTTGATAATGGGGCGATCGGGCAATGCTGATGGCCAGATCCCGTCGTTTTTCCAGCGGGGGAACTTGTCCTAAGATATGTAGCCCATGCCGAATTTGGGCTTCTTTGAGTTCACATAAATAGCTATCGGCAACGGTGAGTAAGGGATTTAAATCGTTTAAATCCGGCAATCCTAAGCCTAAATCTTGATTTAATTGGCTATCTTGAAACAGTTGCCTCAGCCGATTGCCAATGGCCGATAATCGACTCGGATCGAGGCTTTGAGCTTCATAATATTCATCAATTAACGCTTCTAGTTTTCCGAGATCACCATACAATTCTGCCCGGGTGAGGGGGGGCGTTAGATGATCAATAATACAGGCATGGGCGCGGCGTTTGGCTTGGGTCCCTTCCCCGGGATCATTAACAATAAAAGGATAAAAATGGGGTAACGGTGCCAAAGCAATTTCGGGATAACAATCCCGAGATAAAACCACACTTTTACCGGGTAACCATTCCAAGTTACCGTGTTTGCCTAAATGCACCACAGCCTGGGCCTGAAACTCCGTTTGTATCCATAGATAAAAGGCTAAATAATGCAGGGTGGGTTCTAAATCCGGCGCGTGATAATTCAAGCTGGGGTCACGATCATAACCCCGGGAAGGTTGAATCCCGACGAAGATATTGCCCAATTGCATACCACTCACGGGAATAAATGGCGGTAGGTCCCCCCACTGTTCCCGTTCTCGCCATCGGTCTCCCATCGCTTGTTGAACGTCGGGGGATAACTGCTGAAAGAAGTCCCAGACTGTTTGCGTCGCAACCTGTTGTTTGGTCAGGCGATCGCCGAATAGTTCAGGATCGTTGGTGATCCCGGCTGTTAACTGCCGAATGAGGGCTTGTGTATTGTCAGGAATGTCGGTAATGTCATAGCCGGCGGATTGCAAAGCCTGTAAAATCTGTAAGCAACTAGCCGGGGTATCTAATCCCACTCCATTGGCCAGTCTGCCGTCTTTATTGGGATAATTAGCTAAAATTAGGGCGATTTTGCGATTTTTAACCGCTGTCTGGGCACAGTGAATGACATTGTAGGTTAACTGGGCCACCCATTCGATCCGGTCAGGTTCTGGTTCATAAATCACGACTTCCGTTTCCAGGTGAGGATGACGAACTTGGACGGATTTAAAGGAGACGGCCCTGGTGATAATGCGTCCATCCACTTCTGGTAAGGCCACATTCATCGCCAAGTCTCTGGGATTAAGGCCCCGCAAGCTATTTTGCCATTGTTCTCGACTGCCGCCACTGAGGATGACTTGCAAAACGGGAAGATTTAATCTTTGCCAAAGCGGAATGGTTTCAGCAATCCCCGCCTCCCGTTGTAATTTTGCGAGGGAAAAACTGGTGGTGTTGAGAATGGCGCCTAAGGGATTCTCTAAAGTTTCTAAAATATCCAATATTTCCCCTTGAACATCAGGTTCCCGCAGGGAAGATACATAAATCGCGATCACTGTTAATCCCCGTTTTTCCAGCGCGGCACACAGGGCGTCAATGGGAGCTGTATTACCCGCTAAATAATGGGAACGGTAAAAAAGGATGGCAACGGTGGCCGAAATTGCGTGTTTCAAAAGACTCCTTGAGATTTCAACCCCGGTATTTATGATAGCCAACCGGTTATCCTATTGACATTAGCCATCCCCCCACTTAGCAGCCTTGAGAGATTGATAGATCCCGACGCTAACCTTTCAGGTACTTATAGCTCCCCGAACCCCTCAAAAGTTAACCTTTGGCGTTTTCCACGGCTGCCACTTGCAACACAGTCTTAAGCACCGAATCAGGATTTAAGCTGATTGAATCAATGCCTTGTTCAACCAAAAAAGCGGCAAATTCAGGATAATCTGAAGGGGCCTGGCCGCAAATACCGATCTTGCAACCCTGTTTTTTAGCGGCGGCGATCGCCATCGACACCATCCGTTTAACCCCTTGATTACGTTCATCAAATAAATGGGCAACCAAGGCAGAGTCCCGGTCGAGCCCCAGGGTGAGTTGGGTTAAATCATTGGAGCCAATGGAAAAACCATCAAACACCTGGGCAAACTCATCAGCCAGAATGACGTTACTCGGCAGTTCACACATAACATAGACCTGCAAACCATTTTCCCCCCGTTTGAGACCGTGTTTTGCCATTTCTGCTAACACCTGACGTCCTTCATCAGGGGTACGACAAAAAGGAATCATGGGGATGACATTCGTTAACCCCATCTGGTCACGCACCCGTTTGAGGGCTTGACATTCTAAGGCATAAGCATCGCGGTAATTGGGATCGTAGTAGCGGGATGCCCCCCGCCACCCAATCATCGGGTTTTCTTCTTGGGGTTCAAATTGACGCCCCCCGAGCAGCCCAGCATACTCGTTCGATTTGAAGTCTGACATTCGCACCACAACGGGTTTGGGATAAAAGGCCGCCGCAATCATACCGATGCCGTGAGCTAGCTGATCGACAAAGAATTGTGGGCGATCGCCCGCGTAGAGTTTGGTCAGGTCTGCAATTTCCGCTTTGGCTTCTTGATCTACCAAGTTATCAAAATTGATTAGGGCCAACGGATGGGCTTTGATGCGATTGGCGATAATAAACTCTAAGCGGGCCAAACCGACCCCATCGACGGGGTAATTAGCCAAACCAAAAGCCTGGTCGGGATTCCCCACATTCATCAAAATTTTCGTTGCAGTGTGGGGCAAATTGTTTAACTCGGTTTCGTGAATTTCATAGGCTAAAATTCCCTCATAGACCCGGCCTTCGTCCCCTTCGGCACAGCAGATAGTCACAGATTGGCCCGTTTGAATGCTTTCCGTGGCATCCCCACAGCCAACGATCGCCGGAATGCCCATTTCCCGTGCAATAATGGCGGCGTGGCAGGTGCGCCCCCCTTGATTGGTGACAATGGCAGACGCCTGTTTCATAATGGGTTCCCAGTCGGGATCGGTGCGGTGGGTAATTAACACGTCCCCCGGATTGAACCGATTAATTTGAGAAACATTACGAATCACTTGGGCTCGGCCTTGACCGATGGCCACCCCCACGCTGCGCCCCGTCGCTAAGATCTGGCTATGGTCTTTTAATTGATAGGTTTTGATAATATTGGCGGTTTTGCGGGATTCAACCGTTTCGGGACGGGCTTGGACAATCAATAATTCCCCCGTTTTGCCATCCTTAGCCCATTCAATATCCATCGGGGTACAGACCCCCCGTACTTGGGAATAGTGGTCTTCGATGATGCAGGCCCAACGGGCGAGCTGCAAGATGTCTTCATCATTGAGGCAATATTTCTGGCGATCGGGATCACTGACCTCAACATTTTTCGTAAGTTTAGTGCCGCCGACATCGTAAACCATCTTGATGGCCTTAGTGCCGAGGCGTTTTTCCAAAATGGGTTTAAAGCCTTGTTTTAAGGTTGGTTTAAAAACAGAGTACTCATCGGGGTTCACCGCCCCTTGGACAACATTCTCCCCTAGGCCGTAGGCCGCTGTAATCAAGACGGCATTTTTAAAGCCAGTTTCCGTATCAATGGAAAACATGACCCCTGACGTCGCTAAATCTGACCGCACCATTTTTTGCACCCCAACAGATAAGGCAACCGCAAAATGGTCAAAGTTGTTGTGATGGCGGTAGGAGATAGCCCGGTCGGTAAATAATGAGGCAAAGCATTTATGACAGGACTCCAAAACCCCATTGGCACTATGGACATTAAGGTAGGTTTCCTGTTGTCCGGCAAAACTCGCCTCCGGCAAATCTTCGGCCGTTGCACTGGAGCGGACGGCGACATCTACGCCGCGGGCCTCGGTGTTGTATCCATGGCGATCGCACATTTGCCGATAGGCATCGATAATGGCAACCCGTAACGCCTCAGGAAGGGGGGTATCGAGAATTAACTGTCGGGCAGCTTGTCCCCGCTCTTGTAAATTTGCCATATTATTGACGTCCAAATCGGCAAATAACTGCCTGAGCGTTGCTTTTAGCCCGGCTTCCTTGATGAAATAACGATAGGCATGGGCCGTTGTTGCAAAGCCTAAGGGCACATTAACCCCCTTAGGCTTCAACTGTTGAATCATTTCCCCTAAAGAAGCATTTTTCCCGCCGACCAAACCGACATCATGGGCTCCCACCTCCTCAAACCACAACACAAGGGCAGACTCTTTAACAACCGTGGAGGATTTCTCAAGCACTGAACTAACCATATCTATTTCTCCCTTAATTCTTATCTCCAGTTTATCGAGGAGAATGTCAGCCTTCCGTTTTTTTCGCAATTATTTACCAAAATATGGCGCGGGAAGTCCCCTGCTTCCAAAGAGGGGATGCGCGTACGATCCATTCGCCCTAAATGTTACACACCAGGGACAGACAGCAAGGCAGCAGTTCTCATCATGTAATTTTGGGTTGATTTGAGCCAACTTTATTGATAATAGTCGCAATAACTATCTCTGAAAAGCTCATTCCTCCGTTGATAACATGTCTCAAAAATCAAGCTTAAAGTCAAAATGAGAATTGCTGACTGTTAACTAACCCTCTCTGATCGCCATCCTGACCCCAAAATCGCCTTCAAAGCCTGATTGCCATCCCAGACAGTGTACAACCCCATCCCGCACCAATTCAAAGCCAGTGAGGCACATCAAGAACCCGTAAAAGCTGCTCTCGGATTTCCTGTCCTGATGCCCCCAGATCCACCGTGGCAAAGCGAATCCCATGATTTTGGATCACAACGGACTCGTTAACCCGATCACCTACCGAGGGGTGCAGCAGTAGCCCAGAAGCATTTTCCGCCAGGCGGTCGCCGTTATCTTCCTGCGATCGCAAATAGGCGTAAATTTGGTAGATATACCCACTCCTCAACGTTTTTTCTCGATACCAGCCCTGGGTGAGGGCGGCAGTGAACTTGGTGTCAATAACAATCCGCCGTCCCAGATCTGAGTGCTCCAAAACGATATCAGTCCGCATTGAAGGCAGGATTTTGTCGATGCCCGGACTTTTACTTGCCACTGGCCAGCGAAAGGTTTTGCCCCCAATAACGCACCATCCCTGGGGAGAGAGCACCACATCATAGAATCCTGCGACCCCTTTTTCATAGAGCTTCCGAATCCAGGTGATTTCTCGATCCGGCAACGATAAATGCTTTGTGCCCGAGGCTTCCGTCGGTAAAGCCAGCTCGAAGGCTAAATGGGCCGCAGTGACCATGGGTTGATCATCCCGATCATGGCTACCGAAACGA
>JBEAQB010000137.1:0-6125 GCA_041164125.1 Cyanobacteriota bacterium | reverse complement strand
CGAGGGGGGGGAGACCGCTGTGGGAGCGTTAGGTATCTCAGTAAGCGTTAAATCGCTCTGGGGCTTTGGGGGAGTATCGGTGGGCAACGAAGCCGTCATGCCAGTATGCATCGCTTTACTGACCGAGAGTTCAAATTGGTCAGTTTTAAGGCTAAATTCCGCAATATTACTTTGGGCAATCACCCCTAATAGTGCTTGGAGTTCTGTAAAATTAATGGCCACGAATTATTTAATTCCTCAAGACAACAAAAAACAGTGGAAAGAGTCTTCCCCAAACGCGACAGTATTACTCTCGACCGAGGTAGGAACCGTCGCGGGTATCGACTTTAATGCGTTCCCCCTGAGCAATAAACAACGGCACCATTACTTGGGCTCCCGTTTCAACAATCGCCGGCTTGGTTCCTCCAGTGGCCGTATCGCCCTTCACGCCGGGGTCTGTTTCTGTAATCTCAAGAATTACGCTAGTGGGTAGTTCAACTTCCAAAACGGCGCCATTCCACAGTAAAACGCTGACTTCCATTTCTTCCTTGATGAACTTAGCTTTCTCGCCTAACTGTGCGGGATCAATGCTCAATTCCTCAAAGGTTTGCATGTCCATGAAAACATATTGATCGCCATCCTTGTAGGTATGTTGCATGGCGACTTTTTCAATATTGGCCTGGGGAACGGTTTCACCGGCCCGGAAGGTTTTCTCCACAACGTTGCCCGTTTTGACATTCTTGAGCTTGGTGCGAACAAAGGCAGAGCCCTTACCTGGCTTGACATGGAGGAATTCTACTACCTTCCACACTGAGCCGTCCATCTCAATGCTGGTACCGGTGCGAAAATCGTTACTGGATATCATGGAAGCCACGAAAACGGAAAAGTTCACCCAATATTCTACTAGGGGATGGGGGCGTTGAAGTGGGAAAATTTTGCTGATGCCCCCTATTCTGAAAATTTACACCCATGACATTTATGCAAATCCTACGTCAATCTCTCAGGATGGTTGCTCAACGACTCACTCGGTTTGGCCTCATTGGTGCATTAACTGCGTTGCTATCGCTGCTGGGGACGATGCCCGCCTGGTCGTCGGGTTTGACGCCCCCCGTGTTGATCAGCGCCCTTGCCCAGGGCAATGCCATCACTGATCCCAATGCCATTCTGCGCTACGCGCTGCCCATTGATAATGACGCGGTTCGCAAGCTGCAGGACAGCCTTGAGGATATTTCTAACCATATTCGGGCTAAACGGTGGCCCGCGATTAAAAAGGATGTCCGGTCCGCAAATCTCACGTTGACGTTAAAGGAGGACCAGATCCTAGCAGGGGTTCCTGACGACCGCCAAGACCAAGCCCAAGCCTTGTTAAGCCAAATTAAGACAGAGTTGGGTGAACTGGAAACCGCCGTTGAAACAAAAGACAAAGAACAAGTGACAGCTGTACGCCAAGCGGCGTTGACGGCGATCGGGGATTTGGAAGCATTGATGGTCACAGCGTTTCCCTTTGATATCCCGGCAGAATATGCCGACTTACCCCAACTCAAAGGCCGGGCAACGGTGGAGATGGAAACCAGCCAAGGCCCCTTAACGATCGTGGTTGATGGCTACAGTGCTCCCATCAATGCGGGGAACTTTGTGGATTTAGTTCAACGCCAATTTTATGATGGCTTACCCTTTATCCGTTCTGAGGATTTTTATGTCACCCAGGCCGGTGATCCTGAGGGGCCGGAAGTCGGTTTTATTGACCCCGAAACCCAAGCTTATCGCGCCATTCCCTTGGAGATTCTGGTCAAGGGTGACGAAGCCCCAATTTATGGCATGACCCTTGAAGAAGCGGGTCTTTATTTACCGAACTTAGCCCTACCCTTTAATGCCTACGGGGCGATCGCCTTAGCCCGCCCTGAAATGGAACCGAATGGCGGGTCTTCGCAATTCTTCTTCTTTAAGTTTGATACGGAGTTAACCCCTCCTGGTTTCAACTTAATGGATGGACGATATTCTGTCTTTGGTTATGTCGTGGAGGGGAAAAAAACCCTAGATAAACTCAGTGAAGGGGACAAGATTCTCTCGGCAAAAGTGGTAGAGGGTGCTGATAATCTCATCAATGGTTAAGACAGGACTGCTTGAATTTATCTGGGGTTTAGTTAACGGTGAAATAATCGCCTGATTAACCAAAACACCCTGTTTTATGTTCACTTTCAGTCATTACTTGTTGATTAAGGGGGTTAAGCCCTCTTTTTTTTCGGCAATTACACTGCGATGATTCCAGAGAACCGAATCTCGAATTACTCGATCACGCTTAGGATTGTATTGTTAACACCAAAACCCTATTCCCACACATTAGGAGCCTAAACTAATGTCTCTTATTCGTTACAATCCCCTCCGGGAAATTGATACTCTGCAACGTCAAATGAATCAACTGTTTGACGAAGTCTTTTTGCCCACCGAACGAAGTGGCGATCGCCTTGCCTTTAGTCCGATGGCTGAACTCTCAGAAAATGATGAAGCTTATGTGCTCAAAGTGGAATTGCCCGGCATTGAGCCTGATGAATTAGAAATCCAAGCCAGCAAAGATTCGGTCAGTATTATGGGAGAACGACAAGATACACGGGAGTCTGAAGGGGATGGTTTCCGGCGGACAGAGTTTCGTTATGGGAAGTTCCATCGCGTTATTCCCATTCCTGGCACCATCCAAAACACTAACGTTAAAGCTGACTATGAAGCAGGAATTTTAAAACTGACTTTGCCGAAAGCGGAAGAGTCTAAAAATAAAGTCGTCAAAGTTCAACTGGCTCAATAGTTAGTCGGCAAGACCGTCAGTCCCTAAAATTGCCAGGGCCGGGGTTTAGTTAAGGCAGTTCTCCCGAGTCGCACCCATCCCCCGGCCCTGGCAAGGGCTATTCGCTCCCTGAAGCGGCAAGACTCCCCGCAAAATATTTTTGTTGACCTATGGAGCTAAGCGGGTTCGAACCGCTGACCCCTTGCATGCCATGCAAGTGCTCTACCAGCTGAGCTATAGCCCCAATTCACAGCTTCTTATCTTGACGCAAAAGATTTCAGTTTGTCAAGGGCTGATTACTATTATTCTATCTCACGGTGATGGACGGGGGGATGATCGGTTTCAAGTTATGATAGTTCCTTGGCGTTCTTGCTTTACCGGGTATTTATGATTGTTCCCCCTGGCCAACCGCTGAACCCAGCTCCCCATGATGGCCATCACACCTTAAACAACCAACGCCAAATCCTCACCAGGCAATATCAACGGGCACTCCTTGAAGATGTATTACCCTTTTGGGAGACCTATTCCCTCGACCGAGAACAAGGGGGATATTTGACGTGTTTAGATCGTCAAGGTCGGGTTTTTGATTCAGACAAATATATCTGGCTACAAAATCGGCAAGTCTGGCAATTCTCAGTTTTGTATAATCGCTTAGAGGCCCGGCCTCAATGGCTGGCGATCGCCAAACACGGTGCTGACTTTCTGGCTCAACACGGCCGTGATAGTGACGGGAACTGGTACTTTGCCCTCAACCGCCAAGGACGACCTTTAACGCAACCCTACAATATTTTTTCCGATTGCTTTGCGGCGATGGCCTTTAGTCAATATGCCCTGGCGAGTCAAGCTGAAGCAGCTAAGCAGATTGCCTTGCAGGCCTATAACACTGTTTTACGGCGCCAGCAGAATCCTAAAGGTCAATACAATAAAGTCTACCCAGGCACCCGCCCTCTTAAATCCTTAGCCGTACCGATGATCCTGGCAAATTTGACCCTGGAAATGGCTTGGTTACTGCCCGCAGACAAGGTGGAGCAGGTCTTGGACCAAACAGTGCAAGAGATCATGAACGACTTTTACGATCCCCAGTTGCAACTCATGCGAGAGGCCGTCACACCGGCCGGTAACACCGTAGATAGTTTCGAGGGACGTTTATTAAATCCGGGTCATGGCATTGAAGCAATGTGGTTCATGATCGACATTGCCCAACGACGACAAGATGTTGATCTAATGGCTAAGGCAATACAAGTTGTATTATCAACCTTGGATTACGCATGGGATAGGGAGTTTGGCGGCATTTTTTATTTTTTAGATAGTCAAGGCCATCCACCGCAACAATTGGAATGGGATCAAAAATTGTGGTGGGTTCATTTAGAAACCCTAGTTGCCCTTGCCAAAGGATATGAGTTCACGGGTAATCCCCAATGTTGGGAATGGTTTAAAAAAGTACATGATTATACCTGGTCCCATTTTGCGGATCCTGATTATGGAGAATGGTTCGGTTATTTGAACCGTCGTGGCGAGGTTTTACTGAATTTGAAAGGGGGAAAGTGGAAGGGCTGTTTTCATGTGCCCCGGGGATTATGGTTATGTTGGCAAAGTTTGGCGGCATCTTCCAGGGTTGTTGACTCAAAATAAACGCATTTGCCCTCTGCTTAACTGTCTACCGGATCACTGATGATGTCTTCCTTACCTCCGCCTCAACCCTTGCCCGCAAGTCTCTGGGGAGACCAGTGGCGCTTCATGGCGATCGCCGCCCAGGATTTACAAACCGCATTGACGGCCCGACCTCAGCGTTACCAGTCGTTGCCTGATAATTTATGGCCAATGAATTTGGGGTTAGCGGCCAACCTCCCGATCGCCGGTATGGTGATTTATGCGGGTCGTCAGGCCCGTGCGTTGGGTCAATGGTTAGCCGAACAAACCCCTCACTCGTTAACCTACATTGCGGACGATCCCCAGCGC
The DNA here is from genome assembly GCA_041164125.1 of Cyanobacteriota bacterium. Lineage (GTDB taxonomy): Bacteria > Cyanobacteriota > Cyanobacteriia > Cyanobacteriales > Microcystaceae > Synechocystis. Next base: position 1,408 of record JBEAQB010000137.1, on the reverse strand, counting down.
TCGGGAGGGTTAGTCCTGAGAACAGGAACAATCAACCGCTGGATTATGGCAACCTTTGCTGATCCGGAAATGGCCGCCGCCGCCAAGGTGTTTGCACAACGTCAACAGGCGGCTAACGGATTGCATTTCCTGTGGGTACAGCCCGATGATTCGGGGGTGACCAGCACAGGAGTCTGGTTATTGCAAAAATAGCCTAATTTTGTTCTTTAACCCGCCAAATTTTGACTGTCTTGTCTTCAGCACCGCTATAGAGGATGTCTCCGTTGGGACTAAAGGCTAAAGAAAGCACCCACCCTTTATGGCCGTTGAGGGTCGTGAGCAATTTGCCGGTTGCAATCTCAAATAACATAATGTTGCCTTCTTTGTTGGCAGTCGCAACTAATTGACTGTCGGGGGAAACAGCGATGGTGTTAATTTCCAAACTGGGTCCTTTGGTGAAATGAAGGTCTTGCCCACTGGTTAAATCCCAGATTTTAATGAAGCTACGCACTGCTGCCACTAAATTGAGGTTATTGGGGGTAACGGCCAGGCCATTGATAAAGCCAGGCTGTTGGGGGGTGGTTTTCAGTAACTCAAACGTTTTTGCCTGCCAAAATTTAAGGGTGCGATCGCCCCCGATCGCCCCAGTAATAAATTGACGGCCATCGGGGGTAAAGACGACGCTAGTGGTAGGGCCAAGGTTTTCAGCTAACGTTGCCAATAACTGACCCGCTTCAACGTCCCAAACCCGAATAGTACGATCACCACCACTGACGCTGACTAAAGTCTTTCCGTCGGGACTAAAGGCCATGCCGCTGACTTTTTGAGTATGACCCCTAAGGGATTTTAGCCGCGCCCCATTTGCCACCCGGCGTATATCGACATTCTTACCAGCGGCGATCGCCATCAGTTTTCCGTCTTGACTCAGGGCAATATGGCTAAAATCATTGACCTCGCTAATCTGAGAATAAACCAGTGTTTGCTGATCAACATTGAATAAATTAATCCGATTGTTGCCAGTCCCCACAACCAAGTATCGGCCGTCGGGGGTCACATTGAGTGATGTGATGATCCCCTTAAACCCAGCTAAATCTTGAACGGTCAGCGGCAAATTCTGGGGCGATATTCTTTGACCAATTAATTGAGGTGATTGAACAGTATAATCAGAGGATGTGACTTGCGGTTCAAGGGCGTTGAGTGGGGGCAAGTCTATTCCCAAAAACAAAGTATTTAAATAAACAAATGCCAAAGAAAAGTTTTTAAGCATAGAAGATACGGCAAGAAAGACACAATGGAATCGAAAAAGAGGAACATCAAGATGAAGCACACCCTTTGAATACCTTGAAAAACAAGCTGGCGTCAAGTCAGTTTTTGACGATTACTACTTAATTAATATTTAGTACAATTCGTATTTCAACAATGTACAGGG
>JBEAQB010000136.1:0-3276 GCA_041164125.1 Cyanobacteriota bacterium | reverse complement strand
CACCATCCCGTAACACTAACGCTGTTCCTGGGGTTACATCCCCAATCTCTGCACAGACCAGGTTTAACGCCCCAGCCAGCCGTAACCTGAACCTAAGGGACTTTTCGTCTCGGATTGTTGGGTTGTTGTTTGCTCTGCCACGACTGTGGACACGATCGCCTCGAATATTCTGTGGCCGATCGCCATGAGTTGTAGGTCAGGGTTTTCCTCAAACCGTTGGGGGTCAAAGGTTACAGTGTGGGGTGTTGGATAGTCGGGGTGATGCAGTTGCCAGGTGTCTTCTGAAATTTTTTGCCATTGGATTTGTGCTTGATGCAGTGTCGGTGAGGTCGTCAACCATCTTTCCATGTCGGCTTGGGTAATGGGGGAAGGGGGTTGGGGGTGTCTAAGACTAGCAATATCCGCATCCACATCCATTTGCAGCATACTGTCCAGGGTGACTTTCAACGGTGGATCGGCCAGGTCGTGATCAAAGGCGGCAAATAACACATCTTCCTCTTGAGGGTCGGCGCTCATGGTGGCTTGTTCAATCAGGGTGGGTACCCGAGCCAAGATGGGTTGCAATCCTCCGACGACCGATGAGAAGTTTTCGATCCGTTCCCGTAGTCGCTGGTAAACCTTCGCTTCAACGGTGCCGTCGTAGTAGAAGTTATGAATGGTGACCTGGGGATAGGTCTGCCCAATGCGATCAATGCGTCCAATGCGTTGTTCAACCCGCATGGGATTCCAGGGTAGGTCGTAATTGATCAAGACTCCACAGGTCTGTAGGTTCAGCCCTTCGCTAGCCGATTCGGTACAAAGCAGGATTTGGATGTCCCCTTGGCGGAACTCACGCTTGATCTGTTCCTTGGGAACGGTGTGCCATTGGTCTGTCTGCCACTTTTCCCCGCCGCGGCCGGAGTAACAGGCAATTTGGGCCCCGTAAACTTGGCGCAGTTCTTCCCGGAGAAAATCCAGGGTGTCGGTGTATTGGGTGAAGATGATGACGCTATCCCGGTGTTGGAATTCGTGACGGAGGGTGGTGAGTAAGTAGGAAAACTTGGTGTCTTCTCCGGTGTTCTCAAACTGTCGTAGCATCTCCTCTAAATATTCAATTTCCTGGGGATGGACGGGTTCAAAGAAGTGGTTGAGTCCATCAATAACGGCATCTTCTTGCTCATCTAGCTCTTGATAGTCATCATCGGTTAAACCATTGCCCTGTTGGGTCAGTAATGCCTCTAAACGGCGTTGTAGAGACGCTTGGATGGCATAGAAGGAACTGGTCAAGCGCTTGCGGTAGAGGGTCATTAAAAAGCCTAGGGCTTTACGCTCTTCTGTTTGAGCTAAACGATAGAAGTCCCGCACGTAATCACTTACCTGTCGGTATAATTCTGCTTCCCTCGTTGGTTCCAGGGCGATCGCCTGGTCGTGAACCTGTCGTGTTGGAATATCCCGTTCCAGTAACCCCCGGCGGTAGTATTCCCGGAGGGTCTCGCGGGTGTGGCGAAACATTTTGTCTTTGAGGGGAGTGTGGAGGCTCAGGAATTGACGGGAAAAGTTGATAAAGGCGTGGTCTTGCAAATAGTGATGAACGTTAATGGCTGGGAATCGACTACACCAAAATTCTTCGAGTCGGGCCGCCAACAGACGATCCCGTAGGGATCCGCTACGCGGTGCGCCATCTTGGAGACGTTGTTGAAAGCGGGGACAGAGTTCGCCGTCCTGCTGGAAGTAGTCCCGGGCCATCAGTTGCCAGAACTTAAGTAAGTTCTCGTGGGGAGCATTGCCTAGGGTGGCGAAGTATTCACAAAAGTTATCCCCATCGGCCCAGCGCCCACTTAATCCCAACACGGACAGCAGATCGAAAACCTCAATGGGGTCAATCTGCATCGGCGTAGCGGAGAGGAGGATTAGGCTCTGGGTACGGTCTTTAAGTTGTTGTAGAAGTTGTAAGAGTCGATTAGGGCTTTCCTTGCGTTGTTGGGGGGCTTGGCGGCGGGCATGGTGGGCTTCATCCAAGATCACCACATCCCAGGGGTCAGCGTCCAGTAATTCCTCCATGCGCTCTTGGCGACGAACCAAATGACTAGAGGCGAGGATTAGGTTTTGGGTATTCCAGGGATTGGCTAGGGGTTGGCAGGTTTCCCCTAATGGGTCGGTCAATTTGCCTTTGTTGTAGCTCCAAAAGTGGAGGTTAAACTTTTCCCGCATTTCACTGTGCCATTGGGGTTGGACACTGGCGGGGGCAAGGATCAGAATGCGTTTGGCCCTTTGGGAGACCAGCAAATAGCGCAGAATCAGTCCGGTTTCGATGGTTTTCCCTAAACCCACTTCGTCGGCAATCAAAAAGTTACAGGGGAAGGTTTCGGCAACCCGGCGTAGGATTTTGATTTGGTGGGGCCAGGGGTTAATGGGAATAGTGTCTAGGCAATAGCTCAGGCAACCTGGATCGGTGGGTAACCGTCGCCACCGTTCAATCATTTCGGCTTCAAAGGCAACGGCTTCGGGGTCTATGTCTGGAGTAACGTCCGGGGCTGTGATGGGAGAGACTGGTTCCTTCGATAGGGGACGGTAATCGGTTTCCTTTTCCAGTGACCATTGGGGTTGGGTTTTGGGGGTATAGCGCAGTAATTTTTCCCGAATGGCGTCGGGCATAGCAAAGCTTTTGACCCTGGGGAGTTGGTTTGTCCAGAGTTTTTCAAAGCGGATGATTTCTTCTTGTACCCGTTCGAGTTCCCGTCCCCCTTCCCAGGCGCAGTTCACTTGAAAGGATTCAATGTTATGTTGCCAACCACTAACAGATTCATTCCCCGATCCGTTGGTGGCTAGTTGATTGCCCTCAGCGTCGGTGAAGATACAAACTTTTTCGTGGAAGATATGGTTAAAATCTAGGGTTTCTGACCATAATTGCGGATCGCCGTTGGATTTGAGGGGGATGGCAATGCGGATATCCAGGCGATCGCCGGCAATGAGCCAACTGAGAATTTCAAAATGGTGTAATTGGGCAAAGTTCCGGGGCGGGGTCAAATCGGCATCCAGTCGCCATAACATTGCTTCCCGTAGGTCATAGCCTTTGGCGATCGCCGCTACGTCCTGGGCGTTGAGTTGACAGCCTAAGATGAGGCGTATCTTACCCGCTTGGTTGAGGAGGGTTCCCAGACCCCCGGCAATATGGCTGAGGATGGCGCTATTAAAAAAGCCGGATTTGCGATCGTATTGAACGGAGCGTTCCAGGGCGGGAATATAAAAGTCAATCAGGGGATTATCGCTATCACTGCTGTAACTAATTTTCCAAGG
>JBEAQB010000135.1:0-5035 GCA_041164125.1 Cyanobacteriota bacterium | reverse complement strand
ATGCCCTCTGCCAACCCAACCATTCTGGGCTACATTTGCAGCAACAAACCACCTTTTCCGTAAGTGGCGATCCCGATCGCTTTGCGGCATTAGCGACCCAGTGGCTCGGTTACCAGCCCACCGTTCAGCACCTTGACATTAGTGCTTATGGAACCGGTTTGCCCCCTGCGGCCAGAATGTCGGCTCTAGAAAGTCGGGGTCTAGAAGGGAAAGGATTGTCAGCTTTCAATGCAGAAATTCAAGAAGCCGTGGCGTGACCCGTTAAAGTGGCTGCAATCAGAGGCCATTCTTTCCTGAAAATTGCGGTTCTCTAGAATGAGGGGATCCCGTATTCTGTAAAGGATTTGTAGTCGTCTCGTCTCTAGAAACATGCAAACAGTTTCCCAACCCCGGTGGTTTGTGCGCCGAGATATTGATGGCTTTTTTGGTTTAGCCCTCGATAATTTGATTCAGATTTTAGTGATTATTGTTTTAACTCAGGGCGTGTTGCAATTTTCACCGGAAATGGTCTACGGACGAGTCCTACCCGGAATTGCCTTGAGCTTGGTGGTGGGTAATTTCTATTACGGTTGGTTAGCCTATCGTCAGGGCCAGAAGGAACAACGGGATGACTTGACTGCTTTACCCTACGGCATTAATACCGTTAGCCTCTTTGCCTATGTTTTTTTAGTGATGTTACCGGTCAAACTGACCGCTTTGGGGGCCGGTGCCACCCCGGAAGAATCGGCAGAACTGGCCTGGCAGGCGGGATTAGTGGCCTGCTTTGGCTCCGGTGTGATTGAATTAGGTGGTGCTTGGGTTGTGGATCGGTTGCGTGACTTTACCCCCCGCGCAGCACTTCTTTCTACCCTCAGTGGTATTGCCCTCACCTTCATTTCCATTGGCTTTCTCTTGCGTACCTATGCCCACCCGATCGTGGGTTTAGTGCCCCTTGGGGTAATTTTGTTAACCTACTACGGCGAAGTCACCTTTAAGATACCGGGTACTCGTATTGATATTCCCGGAGGATTGCTAGCGGTCATTCTGGGAACAGGGTTAGCGTGGGCGACGGGGCTATGCCAATGGGACTCGGTTCAATGGGCGGCGGCGATCGAGCCGATCAAGTTATATATTCCTCACCCTTGGCTGGGGAGCCTTTGGGAACAACGATCGGCCCTGCTCAATTACTTCAGCATCATTTTGCCCATGGGCTTGTTTAACGTTGTGGGCAGTTTACAAAACCTGGAAAGTGCAGAAGCCGCAGGCGATCGTTACCCGGCTGTGCCCTGTTTAGCGGTTGATGGCATTGGCACCCTGGTGGCCGCCTTCTTTGGCTCCTGTTTCCCCACCACTATTTATATTGGTCATCCGGGCTGGAAAGTCATGGGAGCCCGCGTGGGTTATTCCATGCTCAACGGCATCATTATGGGGCTATTTTGTATTAGTGGCACCCTCGGGCTGTTGTTATTTTTTGTGCCCATCGACAGTGGCATGGCGATCGTCTTGTGGATTGGTATTGTCATTGTGGCCCAAAGCTTTACCGCTGTCCCTGAACGCCATGCCCCGGCAGTGGTCATGGGACTCCTACCCGGAATTGCCGGTTGGGGAGCCTTAATTGCCAAAAATGCGCTGCGGGCGGCAGGACTGGGAACCCCTGACAACCCCTTTAGTGCCGATCTCATCCCCGGCTTTGAGCGCAATGACACCTTCATTAGCGGAGCCTTTGCTTTAGAGCAAGGTCTCATTTTCTCCGCCATGATTCTCGCCACAATTACGGTGCATATTATCGATCGTGCCTTTGGCAAAGCGGGACTCTGGAGCTTAGGAGCCGCCGCATTATCCTGGGTAGGTCTACTCCACAGTTATCAATGGACGATCGGGGATACCGTCATTCATTTGGGATGGGGCACAGGGGCCCCCTGGGCGATCGGATATACCCTGCTAGCGCTGTTGCTGTTCTATGCCCAGTGGCAAACCCCTGCTAACCCGTCACCGCCCGATGAGGTGAGCGGTCACAGCAGTTGATTCTTTAACCCCAGTAGAGCTTCTGGAGACAGAGCAACCTGCACTTTAATGAACTTATCCTCATCCTTGAAGGTGAGCACTTGGTACGCTTCTAAGGCTGCAATGCTCATCTCCGGATTTTTGAGGGTGATGGTTTGATAGACCACTTGGGGCAGGGTAATGCGCAGCACCAGCCCCTGTTGAGATTGGGGAAAAACGTAGAGGTGTTGATGCTCTTGATCCAGTTCGAGGCGTTGGGGCGTTGTACTTTGCTCCCGATCGGAATCGTTGGCTTTAGTCCAATAGAGGGTAATGCCTTTGATGTTGGGGTTTTGTACAAAAAAGCGTTCATCAAAGCGCTGGCTACTCCAATCTAGACTTTGGAGGTCATCGGAGCCCCCGTGCATCCGTTGTTGCCAGACAATCTCCTTACCGTTAAGATTTGCCCACCAGGCTTGGATGGTTTGAAATTGGTTGACGGCATCGGGGTCTGTGTTCCCCTGATACCACACACATCGTCCGATACTGCTCATAGTTTTTTTGTGGTGGTGTTTCTGTGGTGTTGGTGGGCCATCAACCTAAGGCGATCGAATGGGGTGCTTTACGCTACATTCGACGGGTGAACGCTTTCGCTTTCAGCGGCAAGCCCTGTGGTTGTTCTTGATTTTAGCCTAGGGGGACTTCCAGTGGAAGAGTCCGCTCTGGGCTCACAGAACCACAGAACCTTTGGGTTCCAAGGATTAGATCTCTCAGGTGTATCATAATGCCCAAGGGACTTTCGATCCGATTCTTGCTTCAATTCTTAATCCCATTTTTGTTCCCCCGTTAGACCTTAATGAGAAAGCCTATGACTGTATTTTCTCGACGATCGCCGCAAGTCTCTCATGCCCTGCTTTTGGTTCGGGAGAATCTTTTAGAGAATGACACCTTGGTCTACATCGTTAAGCGATCGGCCCAGGCCGCCTTAACCTTGGGTCTCGCCTCCTTTCTCTGTTTTGTCATTCTCAACAACACGCCAGGGGAATATCTAGATACACTGCGTCTCAATCCTCAGATTTCCCCCGAACGCATTGAAACCCTCCGGCAGCAATTCCGGCTCGATCAGCCCTGGTACGATCAATACCGATACTGGGTTTGGCAAGTGGTGCAACCTCACTGGGTTAAAGTGGGCTTTATTTCGCTACCGTTGCCCCTCTGTAACTTCGGCACCAGCTTTGGGTTCAATCGTCCCGTCTTAGATTTACTGTGGGAGCGCGTTCCCGCCACCTTATTACTGTCCTTTTCCTCCTTATTCTTAACCTGGTTTATTGCCTTACCCTTGGGCATTATTGCGGCAGTCAATCAAGATAAAAAGCTCGATCGTTTTTTACAATTTATGAGCTATGCCTTCCAGGGAACCCCAAGTTTAATTGCTGCTTTATTATTACTAATCTTGGCCCAGAGTCTTTCGCCATGGTTACCCGTGGGAGACTTGAAAAGCTGGAACTACAGTGAATTAACCAGCCTCCAAAAGGTAATGGATATTCTCTGGCATTTATTATTGCCTACCCTCGCCTTAAGTGTGACCAGCTTTGCAGGGTTACAACGCATTACACGAGGACAATTGTTAGAAGTACTCCGACAAGATTATATTCGCACAGCCCGAGCCAAGGGACTACCGGAAACCCGGGTAATTTATATCCATGCCTTGCGCAATGCCTTAAACCCCTTAATTACGCTCTTAGGGTTTGAATTTTCCAGCTTACTCAGTGGTGCTTTTGTCACGGAATACTTTTTTAACTGGCCCGGGTTAGGGCGGTTGATTTTACAAGCAGTTACCCTCAAGGATCGAGATTTAGCTATGGCGAGTTTAATGGTGGGAGCTTTTATGTTAATTCTCGGCAATTTATTAGCGGATTTATTACTCAAATTTGCCGATCCCAGGATTAAGCTCAGCGCACAAGATTAAAGGACTGGGTTCAATCTAGGACTTTGGAGAGTCCCCACGGACTACCAACGTAAGGCAAAAGAGTGCGGCGCTCCGCGCCGGACTTTTTCATTAAATATTTTCGCTTTCAGTGGAAAGCTGCTCCTACCGTAAATCCCCTTAGTTTTGAACTGCCAGACAGTCCTATTTTAATTCGAGAGGAGCGGGACAGATGACGGCTGAATCGCTTGTTACCAGGTTGGGTTTCGGTTCAAGCCAGCGCCAAAATAACCAAGACGGGTTGTAGAGCCATTGTCGAAGCGGTGTTTTGATGACAACTAACAGTAACCCAATGGACATCAAACACCAAACAGCCGGCCATTCGTTAATGTTGTTAGTTAACAGGCTGGCTAGCACAGGACCAACAAGGATATGGTACAGGGTAAACCGCCAAGAACCATAGAGTATAGGCACGAGAAAAGCAGGGATGAAATAGCCTAAATAAAGCCATTTCATATTATTAAGGGGAGCCCCCCAGGCAATATGCCAATTCCCAGAAACAGAGCATAAATGTTCACTACAAAAGGGAACATGTCCAATAGAACAGGTGCCTGTCCACTCAAAGGGATAGATTAATAACAGTAACATTATCGTTCCTACAAAGCAGGTTCCATAGACCCATGTACTAATGCGCTTATAAACAAAGTTAGGGATAAAATGCATTGAGAAGGCATTAATAAAAAATGGCTGAAATGCAATATGTAGGCTACCCAGTAGAGTGAGGATTTGATTAAGTGGGAGCCCACACCTATCGATTACCGTATAGGTCGCAGCCTGTAACATTTCCATCAAGGAAAAGTAGGCAAGGGGAATCCACAGCTTTTGATCTTCACCCTTAATTGCAATATAGGCTGTACTCGCAAATCCCAAAGTGGCTAAGGTGGCAGAAGCTTGTCCATTCCAACACATAATAAATGATTGATTCCGATAGGGTTTCCAAGCGTACCGCAATCTGGGTACTTCGATTGGCTCTCCTGAGTTCTCAGTGGATATTGTATAATGGAGGTACTTTTTAAGAGGAGGGTAATCATGGATTACCATCTTGACTTATTGCTAGGTTTACCTCATACGACGGTTGAGTTTTGT
>JBEAQB010000134.1:0-4907 GCA_041164125.1 Cyanobacteriota bacterium | reverse complement strand
AGCAATACGCCCACAATCAAGAAAGTTATCTGACTTTATTAAACGCCTTTGCCCACTCCGACGAATACGCCCATGTGACGGCCAGAACCCACGTAGATTGGATAACCTATCTTAAGCTATTGCAGTCCTTCACTGCGTCCGCGGAATTTAAGCAGAAGCAGTCCTGGGAAGCCACGGAATACCAAGACTATATTCGTTGCCTATACCAGATTTTACTCAAGCGAGATCCCAGCCCCGACGACCTCAAGCAATACGCCCACAATCAAGAAAGTTATCTGACTTTATTAAACGCCTTTGCCCACTCCGACGAATACGCCCATGTGACGGCCAGAACCCACGTAGACCTGACAGCCTATCTAGGCTGTTCTACGGCCATCCTGGGGCAAACGGAGCCAATTTCCCCCGCGCTGCTGTTGGGGTGGTATCGCCGCATCGCCCTCGCCCTCCTGCAGAAGTCTGACTCTCGGCCGGTGGCAACGCTGGCCGGGGCAGACCCTCCCGTTGTCCCGTCGGCCTCACCCTTGGTCACGATTATCACCAGTCTATATCGGGGAGAAGACTATCTCCCCGCTTTTTTAGCCAATATTACCCAGCAGACCTGCTTTGAGCACTGTCAATTATGGATAGTGGATGCCCATTCCCCGGAGCATGAATATAACCACATTACCCCCTATCTAGAGCGCTTCCCCCACAATATTGTTTACGACCGTCGAGAGACCCGGATCGGTATTTACGAGGCGTGGAATTATGTGATCGAAAATTCTGATTCCCCTTTTATCACCAATGCCAACGTCGATGACTGCCATCGTCCGGATGCGATTGAACGTAAACTGCAAGCCCTGAGGGAGCATCCGGCGGTGGACGTTGTCTATTCCGATGTCTACTACTCCTTTCTGCCCAACTTGCCGTTTGCGGTCATTGAGCAGGGGGGGGTACGAACCCAGCTTCCCAAGGTGGATTTAGAAAACTTGCGACAGTTTAATTCCCCCCATAATGCCCCCTTATGGCGCAGGGACTTGCACCAAACCCTAGGTCTTTTTGATACCCAGTATCAATCCGCCGGCGACTGGGAATTCTGGCTGAGGGCTGCCCAGGCCGGCCGCCAATTCCTGAAAATTGACCCAGTCGTCAGCGCCTATTACCATAACCCGCAGGGATTATCGACCCGATTTGATGGCATTGCTCGCCAGGAAAGGCGTCACATCCAAGACCGTTATTCCGCTCCCGGCCAATTTTTCCCCTAACCACCCTCGTTTCGCTTGCTAATCGCCGTGTCCCAACCCACCTATGCCCTGCAACAGGAATTGACCGATGTACTTAACGCCCTGCGGCGCAACCTTGCGGCCACCGAGTCTGATGTGGTGGTGAGTCACTGTGAGATTAACGCCCAGCATGGGGTGGGGGTGCTGCTACAACGGCTTTTTCCCGATTCTCGCCAACTGGTTACCTTCCGCTCCCGCAATCTCTACAACGGGGAGCAGGCTTTCGGCGATCGCCATTTTTGCCTGGCGGGAGCAGCCGATTCCTTTGCCACCATTGCGAAAACCGTTCAACACCAACTGGGTCAGATTGTCCCCCGCCGCCTGTTGGTGGTGCCCTATTTTGCCGAAGATTATCGCATTGCCATTGCCCTGAAACGGCTGTATAACTGTCCAATGTGCGTCTTCATCATGGACGACCAAAATATCTACAGCCCCAACGTTCCAGATGGGCTGGTGGGGGAATTATTAGACCGGGCTGATCTATGCCTGGGCATTTCCCGTCCCCTCTGTGAGGCCTATGAGGCCAAATTTGGCCAGAAATTTTGGTTTATGCCCCCCCTGGTGGAAGGACATCTCCTCCACACCAATTTCCCCCCCGACGGCGATCGCCAGGGGGAGGAACGGCGGGGCATTCTCATTGGCAACATCTGGAGCCAACGTTGGTTAGACCAACTCCGCACCCTCTGCCGTGCAACGGGCATCACCATAGACTGGTATGGCAACCCTAATCGGCATTGGCTTCAGTTTGATGAGGCGACCCTGCTCCAGGATGGCATCGACTTCAAAGGCTTTGTGGCGGAAGCGGAGTTAATCGATCGCCTGCGACAGGCCACTTTTGCGGTGATTCCCACCGGTCGTTCCCAAGACCCAGATGATCGTCCGGAGTTAATGAAGCTCAGCCTCCCGTCCCGCAGTTGCTTCATCACCGCCACGGCAAATTTACCGCTGCTAGTGGTGGGTAGTCCCGACAGTGCCATTGCCAAATTTGTAGCGGCGTTGGGGTTGGGGGCCGTCTGTGACTATCAACCGGCAGACTTTGCCGCCCAGGTGGACTATCTATGCCGCCACCAACGGCAGATTCGTCAGCAGGCCCGCCGTGTCGGGCGCACCTTAAACGCGGATCAGGGGGCCCAGTGGATTTGGGACTCTTTAGCCAAGGGGGAGGCGGTGGATTTGCGCTTTGAACTAATCCCCCACTCCCCCCTCATCAGCAACACCAGTGTGGTCCTTACCCCCAACGAGGTGACCCCCCGCCATGGCCCCGGAGCTTTGGTGCGGCGGGTTTTTTGGCATGATGAAGACATTATTTCTGTGCGCACCCAAAACCACTACGGCGGTGAACATGACTTTGGGGCAGAGGCCTATTATCTACCCCACGAGGGGTGGACCCGCCCCCAGATTTTCAGTAACATTACCCAGCTATTGGCAGAGCGTGATATCCGCCGCCTTTTCTGCGTGCCTTACTATCCCGCCGACCTAACCACAGCGATCGCCATTAAGGAATTGTTTGGCATTCCCCTGGGCATCTGGATCATGGACGATCAAAATATCTGTGCCCACAACATTCCCGATGAGTTGATGCGGGAATTTTTACAAAAAGCGGATGTCCGCTTTGCCACCCATCCGGAGTTACGAGATGCCTACGAAAATAAGTACGGGCTAAAGTTTTGGATCCTACCGGCGGTGGTGCCCCATCAACTGATTCAAACCGAAATGTTCCAGCCCCTCCCCGAACACTGTCAACACAAACGGGGGGCGTTGCTGGGTAGTATTTGGAGTCAACGCTGGTTTGCCGACCTCTGCCGCAGTACCACGGCGGCGGGCATCGAACTGGACTGGTATGGAAACTCTAAATACTATTGGTCTAGTGAAACCGATCAAGACCTCCAGGCCAAGGGCATTTATCCCCGGGGGCTCTACCCAGAGGACCGGTTAGTTGAACAACTCAAACACTATCCTTTTGTGGTGGTTCCCACCGGCACCATGGATGAACGGGACGACCAGCCCCAACTGTCCCAACTCAGTTTGCCGGGGCGGATTTTGTTTGCCCTGGCCACTGCCAACACACCGGTGATTTTGATGGGGGGGGCTAAAACCTCCGCCGCTAGCTTTATTAACCGTTTTCAGATTGGGGTGGTGTGTGACTACACCCCCGAGAGTTTTGCTGCAGCGGTGGACCAGGTATTGGATCCGGCCCAGCAACAAACGTTCCGGGAGAATGCCGTTAACGTTGCCCGCCGTTTCTCTGACCAGGCCATTGACCAGTGGGTCTGGGACTCCGTTGCCCAGGGCCAAGCGGCGGATGACCGCTTTGAGTCCCTCTTCCGGCGATCGCCGATTGATTTGGTGCATTTTATCGAGCCACCGGTTCCGGAGGTGGTTTATAAGGACTATGCCCAGGTTTACCAGGTGATGCGCCGCCTTAACGTCAACAATTACCGCCCCGATTTTGTGATGGATGTGGGGGCCTCCCACGGCATTTGGTCCCATACAGCCAGTCAGATCTTCCCAGACACACACTTTATTTTGATTGACCCGTTGATCAATCGTTACGAACAGGCGGCCCGCAATTATTACCTTAAAAATATTCCCAAGGCTAAATTCTTAGAGATTGCTGTGTCCAACGAGTCCGGGCAACTCAGTTTTCAGGTTTCGCCCGATCTCTACGGTAGTTCCCTGCTCACCCCGGCGGATTTCCGCGACTATGAAACGGTAACGGTGGCGGTCAAAACCCTCGACCAGGTGGCCGCCGAGGAGCAGATCCAGGGGCGGGGCATCCTCAAACTGGATGTGCAATGTGCTGAGCATATTGTGCTGGCAGGCGCCCACACCCTGTTAGACCAGGTGGATCTGGTGGTGGCGGAACTGTCCTATGTCCGCTACGACGAACAGGCGCTGGTGTTTTTAGAAATGCTCAATCTGCTCGACCAGCTAGGCTTCCGCTACTATGACGAAACCGGTGAATGGCGATCGCCCATTGATGGTACCCTGTTGCAGAAAGAAGTGGTTTTCATCCGTCAGCAGTTGTTGGTCCCTGAAACCAGCCGCGCCATTTAGGGGGTCAGTAGTCCCGAAATCCATCATCCAATCTTTTACTCCACAGCGATGCTCAAGCAGTTATTAAAACAAAGTCGGGCGGTTCAACGGCTCAAGGCAGTTAAGGATTTATTGCTCAATAAATTAGATAGCTTACAGCGGGTATCTGAACAGCAATTCCAGCAAGGCGAACAGCTACTAGACAACCAGGTGTTTTTGCTCAGAGCAGCCCTAGACAGTGTCAAGTTGTTGGGGCCTTTGCAGCAACAGTCCGAGCAGCAGTCCCAGCAACAACAGCAATTGCTGGCTGGGCAGGCACACTTGTCGGCGCAAGGGAGCCAATCCCTAGACAACCAAGTATTTTTGCTCAAGGCGGTTCTGGACAGCGCCAAGCTACTGGAGTCACTGCAAGTCAGTCACCAGCATCAACAGGCGGATCTGCAGCACATTTGGCAGGAGTTTGGCAAAATCCGTGACGAGGCCCAGGGGAATAATCAAAGGCTTTATCAAGAGTTTCAACATATCCGTGACGAGGCCCAGGGCTACCATCAGCTCTTGGTAACCAAGTTTTTGGAGCTGCAGCACGAAAACCAAGATCAGGCGAACTCA
>JBEAQB010000133.1:0-14748 GCA_041164125.1 Cyanobacteriota bacterium | reverse complement strand
GGAACGGGCGGCACTGGCGGTCCGGGGGGCTAGGGGGGCATTGCGCCGTAACAGGCGATCAATTTGGGCCGCTTCTAAGCGACTGAGTAAGGCTGGATGGGTATCGGGAATAATCGTCTGCTTTTGGTAACACAAATCGCCTCGATAAACGGGATGGGTTAGCCATCGTTTAGCGGTGGAAACAGCGATTTTTTTATAATAATTTTGCTCGATGTATCGCACCGTTCCCCGCAACGACCCCGATAAAATAAACCGCTCGAAAAAGGCTTTGACAATGGGGGCAGTGGCTTTATCCAACACATACTGCGTGGCGCTACGGCGATAACCATAGGGCGCTTTACCGGGGGGCGGCAGCAACTGCAAACGTCTGTGGGCATGGCCCCGTTGGAGGGCTTGCTGCCGTCGTTGTTGTTGAATTTGGCTAAAAATCTTGGTCCACTGTTGGCGGCGACTCAAATGATCTTCGCTTTGTCGGTTCACCGGACTGGTGTAATCCTGCTCTAGGGCAATGACAGTCATCCCCAAACTTTCTAGGGTATTTAACTGAGTGGCAACCAGGGTGGGAGACTCCCCCAGCTCCCCTAAATTCCGGACTAAACAATAATCCACGGGTCGGGTCTGGGCGTCGGTGATTAATTGTTGTTGGCTTTGACGCTGCCCCACATCACTGTAAATAGCATCGACTTCAACCCCCCAGATGGCCGGCTCAGGGAGACTTTCTAGTAAGGGGTCACAATAACAATAGGCAACAATTCTCATTAAGTACTAAATGACCCGTTCATTGCCACCGTCAATGGGGAGCTGCGCGCCGGTGGTTTTAGCAAACAAAGAACCACACATGGCCGCTGCCAAGGCCGCTACGTCCTGACTGGTGATTTCCACCTTAAGCAAGTTATTGGTTTTATATTGCTCGACTGACAAACCGTAATGTTTGGCACGGGCTTGCAATACTGCCTCTGTCCATAAGCCCGTATCAAATACCGCATTGGGATGCAGGGTATTGAGGCGAATATTGTCTTGACTCCATTCCAGGGCTGCAACACGGGTCAGCTGGGTCAATGCGGCTTTTGAAGCGGAGTAGGCCGCCAGACCGGGGCCAGGGGCTGCCACATTTTTGGAGCCAATCACCACCACCCGCCCTCCCTTGGGGGCCAATTTCAGCAGGGGATGACATTCCCGCATCAGCATCAAATTCACATCGAGGTTAATGCCCAAAATCCGTTGCCATTCTTGATCTGACAGATCGGCGATCGCCCGGGCCACGGGGAAAATTCCCGCATTGAGAATCAACATATCTAAGCCACCAAACTGGGCGATCGCCGTTTCTAAGGCCTGTTTAAAGGCGGTAGCATCAGTGAGATCACATTGAATACCGAGGAAATCGGGACGTTGATGGGCTGCTGTAATACTGGGTTGAATATCAAGGGCAATCACCGCGGCCCCTTGCTTCAACAGCGCTTCGACGCAGGCCTTGCCAATGCCCGATGCCCCCCCGGTCACTAGGGCCACTTCCCCTGCCAATGGAGGCGGGGTGTTTGTTTGCTTGAGTTTTGCCTGCTCTAACTCCCAATATTCCACCGCAAAGATATCTGCGGCTGGCAAAGCGCGATACCCCCCTAACCGAGTTGCCCGTTCAATAATCTCGATGGTGTGGTGGTAAATATCCCCGGCGATCGCCGCTGCCTGAGCTGATGTCCCCAAGGTGAGTAAGCCTAATTCGGGATCTAAGATCACGCGGGGGGAAGGATCCAGTCTGGTCTTGGGCTCTGAGGCGCTTGCACCATGACGCTGGAAGTAGGCATGATAAGCCTTGCCATAGGCCTGGACATCCCGACCGAGTAGGGGTAAGCGTTTAGTGCGAATGACGTGGTCTGGGGTGGCCGGCCCCTGCTGGCTAATGGTGCTAATGTCGGCACGTTGGGCAAAGCCCCGACTCAGATCATCGTGATATTGCCGCATCACCATCGGCCGACCGGCCGCCTTGGCCACCTGCTGCCGTAACTCAGCTAAAATCAGCCGTTGTTCGCCCCGTTGAGGGGTCGGGGCGGGAAGCGGAATCTGCCAAACCCCTTGACGTTTCAAATACTGTTCCGCTTCATCCACCAAAGCAATCATCCGTTCATAGGATGCCTGAGCTGTGTCGCCAAAGGAAAAAATGCCGTGGTTCATCAACACCATCCCCACCGTTCCCCCATGGGACGCCGCCGGGAATATTTCTGCACAGACCCGGGCTAGGTCAAACCCTGGCATAACATAGGGAATAATCACCAGGCGATCGCCATAAATGTCTTCAATCCGTTCCCGACCGTTGGCGGTATTAGTAATGGTAACGACTGCGTCGGCATGGGTATGGTCGACATATTTAAACGGTAGGATGCCATGGAGTATGGTCTCCACCGAAGGAGTGGGGGCGCTAGCGTCAGTCGTCTGGGTTTTCAATTCGTTGACCATCTGGCGATCGGACAGATGCGGTAATTGAGCCAATTTTAGTAAAGGCGCTAATCTAACCGGTGCAAAGCCCTGCGCTTCAATGGTTGCTAGATCCCAACCACTGCCTTTGATATGAAGGATTGCTTCTCGATCCCCGACGACATTTTTGTACTGACCCTTGACGGACGTATTACCGCCGCCATGCAGCACCAAGGAGGGATCACGTCCTAGGAGGCGAGACGTATAAACACGCTGTGCCAAATCACCTTGATAGCGGGCCGCATCTTGATCATTCCACAAACTTTTCATGATTTTGCTGTTGAGGGGGAAGCATCACGCCAACGGCTATTACATTACCACTCCTTTAGCTTGAGTGAGCGGGAAGCACTCACCAGCAACTCCGCCCCTCATCCGTTTGCAATCCCCCCGAAATTTTCCCTGCCCCTCGGGGAAGGTATCGAAAAACCCCCGACTATCGTTGGTTTTAGATCAAGGCGGTAAGGCAGTTTGGGTCAAATGATTGACTTTTTAGCATGATCCCCATCGATATTTTGTCAATCCTTTCCTGTCGAACGTCATAGCAATACCTACCCCAAGGGTTGTAGCATGGATGAACAGGATTGGCCAGACCGAGACAACTTCATGCTCTCCGCAAATCAACAAAATTTTAAGACGCTGGTGTTAAACGCACCAAAGCCAATTTTGGTCTATTTTGGGGCCCCTTGGTGTGGATTGTGCCATTTTGTCCGGCCGCTTCTTGCCCACCTGAGCCATGAATGGCAGGATCAACTGATGGTGGTGGAGGTGAATGCGGACGTGAATTTACACCTCGCCAATGCCTATCGGTTAAAAAATTTACCAACGCTGCTCCTCTTTCAGCAAGGACAAGTTATCCAACGTTATGAAGACTTCCGAGTCAGGGAGGACCTACATCGCATTCGTGACCATCTGGCGGCGTCCTTGTTCGCTGAATCTGCTTAGATTATTTGGATAACCCTTTGCTATCCTGGGTAAGGATAATTGGCAAATCGATCAAAATTCGTACTCATCAGATCAATTTAGGAGGTTAAGGGTGGTGGACTGGAAGGTGCGCGCCATTCGGGGAGCAACGACGGTGTCAGTCAATACCCAGGATGCGATCCGGGAGGCAGTGGGCGAGTTGCTAGATGCCATTGAAGCCCATAACCAGTTTGATCCCGCAGATATTGTGAGCGTGACTTTTTCGGTTACCCGTGACTTGGATGCGCTGTTCCCTGCGGCGATCGCCAGACAGCGCCCCTTTTGGGAGAATGTGCCCCTGTTGGACGTACAGCAAATGCATGTGGAAGGCAGTTTAGCCCAATGTATCCGGGTGTTAATTCACCTCAACACCCCCAAACCCCAGGCAGAAATCCATCACCCCTATCTACGTCAAGCCCAGGTTTTACGCCCTGATTGGCAGTTAGCACGGTTGTAATGTCCTCCCAGGGTCATTGCCGGGGTGTATCAGAGGGCCTCTCGTTCACCAAATAGGATCGTTCCCAAACGGATCATGGTTGCCCCCGCGGCGATCGCCTGGGGATAATCCTGGGACATGCCCATAGAGAGTTCCGATAAATTCATGTCAAACGCTTGGGTTAATTGATGGGCGAAATCCGTGGTTTTCTGGAAGGCGGCTTGGCGATCAGCGGCGGGGATCCCCAGGGGTAAAATCGTCATCAACCCTTTTATTGTCAGAAATTTAAGCGTTTGCAATTCCTGTATCTCTTGGCTTAATTGCGCTGCGGTCCAGCCCGTCTTATTGGCATCCGGCAATAGTTTGACCTGTAACAACACGTTGGGAGAACAGGCTAATTCCTGGGCAATGCGGTTCAGGCGTTGGGCTAGGGAGAGATGATCCACTGAATGAATCCAAGTAAAATGTTCGACCACTTTGCGGGCTTTGTTGCCCTGCAGGCGACCAATAAAGTGCCATTCAATCCCCTGCAAATGGGACAATGCCGCGATTTTGGGCAAGGCTTCCTGTACCCGGCTTTCGGCAAAATCCCGCAGTCCCGCACTGTAGGCCGCTTCAATATCAGCGATTGCTTTGGTTTTCGTGACGGCAATGAGCCTGACCGAGGCGGGCAGTTGAGCGGTAATTTTTGAGTAAGCGGTGGGGGAAAACATAAGCCAATTTTACGGGATTCTCTCCCCCTAATGCAGACTAGCCCTCATCCAGTTAACGGGACTCGACCCGACCTTGGTGAATCCCCCGATCCCGATGGCGGAAGAAGTGAGGGGCAGTTGATGTCCCTTGAGGGGGAGCGTTTTGGCGAGCGGCTGAGGGAATGACGGCTTTTTTGTGACGTTTCATGGTCTGACCTCCTGACGAAGTGAGCAGGTCTCTACTTCTATTTTAACGGCTAACAATGCCGGACCATTGCACTTCCTTCGTGTGGGTGCGGCGATAGGAAAAAAAGCGATGGGGACTCTGAAAGGTACAGTAAGGGGCGATCGCCATTTGGTCGGGGTGAAGCCCGAGTTCTAACAGTTGCAACGCATTAATACGACGCACATCCAAACGACATTTGTCTGGTTGTGGGTCGGGGAGGAGGGGAGGGTTATCGACATGGTACAAGTAATCCCACTGGGCATCACGGTCTTCTAATTTCTGCACTGTGATTAAACTTTGACCGACCTGTAGCGCCACCAAGGCATCCACTTGATACACCTCAGCGGCGATCGCCGGTCCCATCACAATCCGTAGATCGGCCAAGAGACTGCCGGATCGCTGGAATCTCTCCACGGTTTTGGGGACAATCCTGGCCGCTGTGCCTCGCCATCCGGCATGGATTGCCGCCCCTTGTCCTGTGGTGCTATCTCCAATTAAGACGGGGGTGCAGTCGGCGCTGGCCACCCAAACCCCCTGTAACGGCGCATCACTAATCACCCCATCGGCCGCCGGATAACGACTATCCGGAGCGGGAGGAAGTTGGGTGATTTCTGTGGGGGTTAAAATTTGATCGCCATGAACCTGCTGGACACGAAAGGCTTGGGCCTGATTATCGAGATGGTTCACCAACACAGACGGCCCCTGGGGATAGAACCCCCGGGTGAAAAAGCCATGTTGCCAAGCCGCGAGCAATTCACAGCTCAAATAGGGAAGTCCCTCGGCTTCTTGCCAAAACCATAAATCTGCGGGCATTGTCCTAACTCCAATGGGCGTTTGATCAAACCTGACCCAGGTAAAACCGGTTCCCCCGCAGCTTAACTCATTTCCAACGAGGCTAACTCCAATTGCTTACCGTCAATAATAGTTTGGCTAATTTGGTGACAGTGGGGGCAAATATACACCCAATCAGAGGGGCGAAAGTTAGCATGGCACTGGTCACAACGACAGGTGACCGGGATGTCAATTAAGGTTAACACTGCTCCCTCGGCGATCGTCCCTTGGCTGACCACATCAAAGGCAAAGGCCAACGCCTCTGGAACCACTCCCGATTGCTGCCCAACGTTGAGGGTTAAACGGTGAATACAACTGGCGCGATGCTGCCGGGCCTGCTCTACGGCGATCGCCAGGGTCTGTTCCATCAAACTCACTTCATGCATAAACAGGGGGCCGGGGAAACACACTCAATGTTTTTCTATGCTAAAAGACCAGGGAGCCAACGGGGGGCGTAATATGTGAGAGAAGTCTGGAATTCGTCTAATGGTGCCGATGTCTACCCTGATTCACACCCTCCAACCTGCCCACAAAAAAGACGTTATCGTTTATCAGCCCTACTACGCCAGTAAAAATAAGCAACAATTGCTCCCCTTGGCCCTAGGGCTTTATCAGTTGGGCAAACTAGAAGGGAAACGCCCCATTGAAGGCAGCGAAGGGTTGACCTTTGCCGCTACTTGGTTGGTGTCTCGTTTACCCTCGGAGCTAACCCGCTGTCGGGTGCAATTTGAGGGTCAAGTGGACTTAAGCTATGAAATGACGGCGCTCAACTCGGAATTTATGGATTACCTCATTGATGTAATTGCCTTGCACACAGAAACCCAGTCGATTGATTTTCCCCAGAGCTTTTACCGCAAATTATTACGGCTTGAGTAAACACCGCTTCCGTCGCGAGTGAACTCTGGCAAAATAGGCTGAGGGGTGTTTCGCGAATGGGCGGGTCTCCCAGTCACTCCCCTGGCCATCAGACTGCTCCGAGGCCGACTGGGAATGAGACAATGCAGAGAGTGGCAAATTAGGAGTGTTCTTGTGGTCAATTTTCCCCAATGCGTATTAGTTGGATCGTTAGAGCCTTACAGTGGCAAGTCCGGGATTATTCTGGGGTTAGCTCAGTTGTTACGTCAACAGGGTATGGCGATCGCCTACGGCAAGCCCGTCGGCACGGCAATGAACACGGACGATGCTGCCAAGGAAGAAGCCGATATTGAATTTATTAGTCAAAGCCTCAAGTTAACGAACAATCAAGTCCGTAAACCCCTGGTGTTTTTAGATGAGGTCTCCATTGCCCAACGTCTGCGAGACGAAAATCAAACTAACTATGCCGATGCGTTGCAACAATCCTTGGCGGGCTTAGAAGCGGATTTGGCGCTCTTGGAAGGGCCAGGGAATCTCTGGGAAGGCAGCCTGTTTGGCTTATCGTTTTCGGAATTGGCTGACAAGATTGGTGCTGCGGTGTTGTTGGTTGCCCGCTACCATTCTCCCCTGGTGGTGGATGGGCTGATCAAAGCGAAACAGACCTTGGGGGAGAGTTTAATGGGAGTCGTCATTAATGATATTCCGGCCTCCGTCATCGAGACGACCCAAACCTTGGTCAGGCCCTTTTTAGAAAGCCAGGATATTCCTGTGTTGGGGTTATTAGCGGAAGATCGTCTGCTACGGAGCGTGAGCGTGCGGGAATTAGCCCATCAACTCAATGCCAAGGTGCTATGCAGTGAAGACCACCAGGATTTAATGGTGGAAAGTCTGACCATTGGCGCGATGAATGTCAACTCGGCGCTGGAATATTTTCGGCAAGGGGAAAATAAAGCTGTGGTGACAGGGGGCGATCGCACCGATTTGCAATTAGCGGCGTTGGAAACCTCCACCAGTTGTCTAATTTTGACGGGCCATGTGACACCCCAGCCGTTAATTATCAGCCGAGCCAGTGATTTAGAAATTCCCATTTTATCGGTGAATCAAGACACCCTGACGACGGTGGAAATTGTTGATCATGCCTTTGGCAACGTCCGTTTACAGGAACCAATCAAGGTGAAATGTATTCAAAAGCTCATGGCGGAGTCTTTTGATTTACCCCGGTTTATTGACGCCACGAAAAGACGTCGTGCCTAGGGACGCCGTACATCGCCAGCCAACTAACGGCGCTGTTTTGAGATCTGGGTGTCTAAGCGCTCTTGAATGGCTAATTTAACCAATGACTGCAATAACAAGAGACTAAAGAATCCCGCGAAACCAAACCCAATGATGGCAGCTTTAGCGTAAACCGTTGCCAGGAGTACCGATGCCGATAGCAGGGTAAATCCCGTTAAACAAGCGAAAATCAGGCTTTTTAAGGCCAAGTGAATGCGCTTCAACAGGCGATCGCTGTCGGGGGAACGGATGGGAAATTGGAGGTCACCCCGCTCAAGTTTGGTTTCCAGTTCCTGTAATAATTGCTGATGGCGGGACGTTTTTTTCAGTTGCTCTAACACGAATTGTTTTACGGGGTGAAGGAGGGTTACCAACCAGGAGGGGGGGGGCTGAGAAACCGTCACACTGGCGATAAAGGGTTGACTGGCTACCATCAAATTATACTGGGGGTCGAGGGCCCGGGCGATGCCATCCAGGGTGGAAATGGATTTAAGAATAAAGGTCATTTGAGGCGGCAGCCGAAAGGGTTGTTGCTGAAACAGGGCATACACCTCGTCGCTGACTTGCTCGAAGGCTTGGACGTCAATGGGTTTATCCCGAAAGTTATCCAAGATAAAATTAATAATGCGTTTGATAGATCGCAGATCGGTATTGGGTTCCACTAAGCCCATATACATCAACGTGTCTAACACCTTATTGGCATCTTTGCGGAGGATGGCAAAAAAGGTTTGAATCATCTGATCTTTGGCGACGACTTTGACCTCTGCCATCGTACCGAAGTCGTAAAAAATCAACTCGCCCTGGGGGGTGACCGCCATATTGCCCGGATGGGGATCAGACTGAAAAAATCCATCAATTAGTAACTGTTTTAGGTAAGCGGAAATGCCGGTTTGAATGACGGTATCTAAGTTGATGCCGGCGCTGGCTAAGGCTTGGCGGTCATCCACTTTAATGCCGGGTAAATATTCCAAGGTTAAGACATGGTGGGTGGTGTACTGCCAATAAACTTGCGGGATTTTTACCCCGGCATAGCCAACAAAGTTTTGCCGAAATCGTTCTGCATTCTTGCCTTCATGGATATAGTCAGTTTCCAAAAATAACAGTGAAAAAAACGCCTGATAGATCGCTTCAAGGTCATATTTGTCAGCCAAGCCCCGAAATCCCGGTAACCACCGTTTGGCTTGGCGAAGGGTGTGGTGGAGGACTTCAAAGTCTAAGTTGAGTAAACTTTCCAAGTCGGGACGTTGAACTTTAATTACGACCGCTTCCCCGGTGGGTAAGACAGCATAATGGACTTGCCCTAGGCTGGCAGAGGCGATCGGCTCAGGATTAAATTGCTGAAAAATGTCTTCAATCGACCCGTTCAACTCCCGTTCAATAATGGCGATCGCCGTTGCCGACGCAAAGGGGGGCACCTGATCTTGCAGTTGTGCAAAAGCGTGGATATATTCCGGGGGCAGAAGATCGGCCCTGGTGGAGAGGGATTGACCAATTTTGATAAAGGTTGGCCCCAATGCCAACAGTTGCTTGACCAGCCACTGGGCCCGACGGTAATGGCGGTTTACAGCATAACGCCCCATTATCCTGTCCCAAACCAGAAGCGACAAGAAAACGACTGCTACTTTTGTGACTGCCAGTTGTCTGCGCCAAGGTTTTTGGGGCAATCCAGACCAACCCAGGGGGCGCTCCGCCAGCGGTTGCCGCATGCGTATCATTGAATAAGAAAAATTTATTGGCTCACCAGCTTCCCCGGAAAGCGGCGGGTAACGGTTAGTGAAAACGGGTTTGCTTTCGATACTGGTTTACGAGCACTGTTAATCTTACCATTGAGTTATTCGGTCGGTGTCCGCTTCCCTGTCTCCCCTTGCCGAGGATCGGAGCCGTTCAATGGTTGATGGTGCCACAAAAAGCTTGACAAAGGAAAATCGTCATTTATACTGGTTGATAGGTGTGAGGAAATCAAAAAAGTATCTGGAGTCGAAACAAGGAAAGACGCCCAGGTACTTTTTTATGTTTTGGGAGTCATACTCATTCAAGGGGCAGAAAGCGTCTTCCTCGCGTCGGCGAGGGAAGCCAGTCAATTACCAAGTATCTTTGCTGAGTCATTTCGGGTTGAGGAGAGTCTGGTCATGGTCAAGCGTTCATTGCCATCGGTGGGGGTGGGCCTGGGCAGCGGATGGATTATCAGTGCAATGGTCGGGCTTCCCTCCCTCGCCAATCCCGGGTCATTCGTGCCACCACCGCCGCCGGTAGAAGCGGTCAATCGGGAGGCGGCGACAGCAACCTATCAGCGGCGTTATCAGGACTACAGCCAATTACTGGGGCAAGTGACCAGCATTCATCAATTTCGGGATGTGTCACCGTCGCAATGGTCCTACGCTGCCTTACAAAATTTAGTGGACAACTACGGTTGTCTTGTGGGCTATCCCGATCGCACCTATCGCGGCGATCGCCCCCTAACACGGCATGAATTTGCGGCGGGGTTAAGTGCCTGTTTGACCCAATTGGAACAGCGGTTAATGGCGGCCAAGCAGCAACTCGAGATCGTTTCCCCGCCGCCGCCGCCGCCCCCGGCCAATCGCCTAGAGACGGTTTTCAACCGGGCCTTTTATCATACGACGGGCCGCTTTTATGATCTGACGAGTGTGTCGGGGCAAGCCAACAAAATTTTTGGTTGGCGCAGCTGGCCGGGTTCCTACATGGATAATATGATTGCTGAAGATGCCGCTGTGGTGGAAGCTATTTATAATGACGCCCTGGAACAGCAAACCCAAGGCACAGTCATTCAAACCCAGGATCTGCCTGAACCGTTCAATGAGTCCTTATTGGATCAGCCCAGCTATGTTCGTTTTGGCAATCCCCCTCTCCCCCCCCAGCCGCCCCTGCGCTCTGGCCGTTGAGTCTTGGGGCTGGTTAGACTGAGGAAACGTTGCAATCTTGAGGTGTCTTATGTTTTTTCTTGCTCTCCGGTCAATTCTCTTCACAGGGGTTTTGTTTTTATGGTCGTTGGCGATCGCCTGGCCGGCCCAGGCCTTGACGGAGGTTCCTTTAACGGAGATTGACTATAAACCCTGCCCTGCTGAGTTGGCCGCCTGCAATGTGGGCAGTGGCTCCAGCGATCCAGCCAACTGTTTTCTGGTAACGGGCATTGCCAATAATCGCACTGGCAAGACAGTTTACGATGCTGATGTATTTGGTCGTGTCTATGATGCAGATCATGCGCCAGCCATGCAAAATCGCACCCGATTGGGCAACATCAAAGAAATTCCCCCCGGCCAAAGTCACTTTGAGGTGCGGATTAGCGTCCCAGCCGAACAGCCCTTACCGTTACAACTGGAGCAATTTAAGGCATCAGGCTTTTCGGCTAAAATCCGGAGCCAGGCCCTGTAAGTGCTTTGCCAGGTTTGAGGCAATACCGATCGCCGGCTTGACAAGCCAAATCAGAGAAGTACGATAGGTTGATCGAATTTGCCGCCCGGGCTTTCTCTGCTGCTGAATACAATGCTTTTTGCCCTTGTCTACGGCGGTAACCGCCAGTGCTATGTTTAGCCGTTTTACGCGCCTCTTGAATCGCAGATCTCCAGGGATTGGGTTAGAAATCACGCCCGAACGACTCAATATCGCTCAACTGACCGCCCAGGGTTACCGCTACAAACTAACCAAGTTTGCCAAGCTGTCGATCCCGGAAGGGATGTTTGTCGAGGGACGCATTAACGATCCTCCGGCGTTGGCGGCAATCATCCAGGATTTGCTTTACGAACATAATATTACGGCGAAGCAGGTTGCTACGGCAGTGCCGTTACAGGCAACGATTATTCGGACGTTACCGGTGCCGGCAGAGCTCGATGATCAAGAATTGCGGGATATTGTCCTAAATTATGAAGCGGCCCTAAACCTCCCCTACCCCCGCGAAACGGTGGATTTGGATTATCAGAAGTTGGGGGTATTTGAGGACGTAGACGGCATTGAAAAGGTGCAAATCCTCTTGGTGGCTATCCGCAAAGAGGTGACGGATTCTTATCTAGACACTTTACAGCAGGCGGGGCTAGCGCTTGAGGTGTTGGATGTCAATAGTTTTGCACTGATTCGGACGGTTCGGGAGCACCTACGGACGTTTGGGTCTGAAGAGGCGGTGGTGTTAATCAATATCGAGTTTGATAGGACGGAAATTTCGATTATTGTCAATGGTGTTCCTCATTTTTCGCGGACAGTTACCATTGGTATGTTGCAAATGCAACAGGCCCTGGCCCTGGCGATGGATTTGCCGCCTTCTCGTGATCCGGAAATATTACAGGGGATAGCCATCCCGGTGACTCAGTTTGAGCGGTTCGACTCCCCAGCCGCAACGGTTAACCCAGGGATAGCGGCGTTGATGCAGGTACTGGGAGAATTGGCCGATGAGTTGCAGCGATCCCTCGACTTCTATCTTAATGAAAGTCAGGGGGTGGAGGTTGTTCAATTGCTTTTGGCTGGCCCTGGGGGCGGTCTAGTGCAGTTGGATGAGTATTTTAGTCAAACCCTGAATATCCCCACCATTAAGGTTGATCCGCTTGAATCGTTGATGATTGAGACAGAGCAAAGCTTTTCCAGCATTGAACGTCCTAGTCTGGCAACGGTTTTAGGGCTTGGGTTGCGAATCATCTAGGGGATTTTGGGTCTGGTTCTTGCTGGCAGGCTCGATGTTATCCTCTTGGTTAACTGCTTGAGAAATGTCTATGTATAACTTAGAGGTTAATCTCCTTAAGGAGCGCACCCCTGATCTGGATCGGTCAGTCCAGACGACGGCCGTCACCCTGGAGATGGATGGTCTCCACAAGCAAATGCCGATCTATATCGGTGGGGCGGTGATGTTGCTGCTCCCCACCTTGGCGGGATTGGCAACGTTAGTGGTGGATTGGCAAACAGGGAAGATTCAAGCTGATCTTCAGCAATTGGAGCGGGAAATGACCCAATTTCAAGGGGAAGATCAACGAATTCAGGCACTCAATGCCCAGACGGCGTCTATTCACCAGGAAGCTGATGGTTTAATCAATGTTCTGAATCAGGTTAAACCCTGGTCAGCATTATTCCAAGAAATGAGTAATCAACTGCCCTTGGACGTTCAGTTGGAAAGTATTCGGCAAGCGGGGGAGCAGTTGACGTTGTCAGGGGTTGCGGAGAATTACGCGGCGTTAAATGATTTTCTGTTAGCCCTACAAAGTTCCCAATTTTTGCAAGCCGAGCAAACGAAATTAATGGCTGCAACGACGGAGTCTTCCCCGACTACCGACACGGAAGAAACGGCGGGGGAGGGCAACGAGGCGGAAACAACGAATACGGAACTGGGCACATCGAGGCAAATATCGGCGGGGGTCCGTTATACTATTCAAACTGCGCTGACGGCAACCCCCGATCAGGACTTGATGCCTGTCTTGATGCGCAATGGGGCGATCGGGTTGGTGGCCCGCTTCAAGTTTTTGGAGCAAAAAGGGGTTTTGACGCGACCCAGGGACGCCCCTTCGGTTCCGCCTCCCCCGATGACGACCCCGGCGGATGAGGCGGCCGACCCCCAGTCCGAGTGATTGATTAGTTGCTGTCTTCTGGAGAGGCTTGATGTCGGGTTATCGCGAGGAGTATTTATCGACGCCACTGATGGACGAGGAGTTTGATCTCAGCCTCGATTATCCTACGGCGTTTGGCATCACGTTTACGCCCCAGCTCAGTGGTATTATTCTCAGCCTGCTGGGGATGGTGGGGATGGTGTATGTTGGGTTGACCTTTTTGATGCCGGCTTGGAATGAGCAGCAACAGTTGCAAGGGGAAGCGGCGGCGAAACAGGCACAATTGGCACAGCAGTCTTCTGAGGAGTTGGCGGCGCAGTTGGCCCAGGCGGAGGTGCAATTACAGCAGGCGGAACGGCGCAAGGCGACAATTTTAGAACTCTATGCCAATCGTCAGGATATTGAAACAATTTTATATAATGTCAATAATTTGTTTACCGCTCGGGATGTCCGGCTTGTCAGTTTTGAGCCCGAGGGGGAACCGGCGGTGATTGGGGACGATACGTTGGGCGTAGAGGTGAAAAACCGCCTCAAACGTCAGACCTATCAGATAACGATGCTAGGCGGTTTTCAGGAGACACTTGGTGTGATCCGGGATATTGAACGCCTGCAACCGTTGATGTTGATGAGAAATCTCCAGTCTTCTTTGGTCGAAACAAATGGGGGACAAGAGGGGGAAACGCTGGCGACCCCAGCTCAGACGTTGGATTTCCTGACGACGACTCTCACCCTAGAGGTGCTTTTGCCGCTGACCCCGGCGGAAGTTGCGGCGTTGGCCCCACCACCGCCGCCGGAGGAGGACGACTCGGGTGAGGCGGAGAGCCAATGATCAAGGCGCATTAGGGGATAAATGCTTCCTTGCTCAAGAGGTTGTTAATGTGTTGATTGTGTGTGAGGCGTAATGCTGTGAAAAATTTGCGGTTTTGGTTGATGGCAGAGGTGGTGCTTTGTGGCTGGCTGTCTTTTGCCCCGGCCCAGGCGGAATCGTCCGACGCTGTTGAAAAATTTTTGGCGTCGTTGCCGGATCGACCGACCCTCATGGAGGGGGAATCGGCGATCGCCGCTGATCTGCCAGGGGGGTTTGCGCCCCCAACAGGGACACGGTCATTAAAGATGATTGGGGAGGGGGCTGTCAGTCCGAAACCCGACAAAACGATCTCAGAAGATTGGCTGCGGGAACTATCCGTGCTCTCCACGGCAACAACGCTAAATTTTCCGGCGTCGTCTCAGACCCCGGTGGCCCAAATGATGCCCCCCCCCCGTCCGGTTCCGCCCCCACCAGCGTCCGTTCAACAACCGTTGTTTCCCAATCCTGAAATTATCATTCAGCAAAATAATCTGCCGGCTCAACCATCTGGGGCCCCGAATCCCACGATCCTTAATCCCCAAGTTCCCGTGGCTCCCCTTAGATCTAGGGCAGACCCTCCCCCAGTAGGGGATTTGGCGATCTCCAATATTAATGCTTCT
>JBEAQB010000132.1:0-3433 GCA_041164125.1 Cyanobacteriota bacterium | reverse complement strand
TCGCGGATACAGTCCGTTACCGCATCCAATGTCCCTGATTCCTTGTTGTCCCCATCGAGGCGATCATCAATCACGTCGTGGTAAATATAAACTACTCTTTTTCCCGCGGTAAATTGCCTGGCTTCCTCCTGTTTCATTTGACGCAGATCTTTCGCTAAACAGGCCATCCCCTGTACCGTTTCCAATTGGGCATGGCGATCGCCGGTGCTTTTGGTGGGCTTGCCATCTACGAGAACTTCCCCTTTGGCATCGTAGCTAAGGGTCTGGTGGGGCAATAAACTGGCCATGCCGAGACTGGTGTAGGAAGGTAATACGCCCAACAAAGGGGATAGATCAGCGGCGAGGCGATATTTGCCGTTGAGGGCTTCTACTAATTCTTGGGCCGCTTCATAGCGAAAGGCGTCACTAATAATCACAAAAGCCCGTTTGCGGTCAGATTGGTCTAAATGACGTTGAATGGTATGACGATAAAATTCCTGTTGCGGTGGGCAATTAGGCACCGACCACTGTTGTAACCAACCCCCATCCAGTAGGCGGCTTATTTCCAAGCCCAGGGGTTGAATGAAGCGGTTGTTATAGAAATTTTCTACTTCGATCGCCAAAGATTTCAGCAAGTCCCATCCTTGATGGTGGCTATACTGGGCAGCGGTCACAAATTGGCGATATAGCTGGTCGTAGCGATATAAATCTGAGCAATAGCTGGCGATCGCCGTTTGGGGGGTTTCAAATTGGAGGGGAATGTCCCCCAGTCCGTGGAGGGTAAACATTTCTGCCACTTTGATCAGGGCTTCATAGGCTTGCCCCATGGCATAGGTAGGCGGTGTTTCCGGGGTAGCGGTGGTTAACCAATAGCCTGTTTGACGAGAGCGAACAATCTCCCGAACCGCTTCTGGATCTACCAGTTCTCTATCTTGCAAGACTTGTTGCTTTAACCCCGACAGTATTAAGAACTCTACCTCCAGAAAAGTAACAATATCCTTGAGCGCTATTAACGGTAAATCCTTTAAATGGTCTTTAATGCCTAATTCTGTGGCGATCGCCTGGGCGGTGGCGTTGTAACTGGAGGACATACTCTGGGAATCGCGCCATTGGGTCAAAAAGACCTTGGCATTGCGCTGGGCCGCCTTGGGCAGGGCGTAGTGATCCACTGCGGCGATCGGGGTATCCTCCGGCAATTGGCTCACCAATTCCGAGACAAACAGGCGGCGCAACAGATCGGCGATGCTCGGAGATTCCTGACTGTAATTAAACTCAGCGGTGATCATCTCCCAGAAAGATGACGTCAATGCCATTTTTTCCAGGGTTTGAATACTGTCGGGCGGAGCTGTCAAATCAACCTGTTCACCTTGTAAGTAGCTGTGACACAGGGAACGCAAAATGGTGAAGGGAGTGGCTTCTGGGGCATTCACCACCACGGCGATCATTTTTCGATCCAAACTGGTTTGATCATCGGTGGAAGTCACCAGTCTTTTAAGTTTGCGGCGGCGGTCTTGGTTATTAAAGGAAGTGGAGCGGGCTTTGAGGTGTTCCCGCAGGGAAAAGCTAGTGAGTTCTAATTCCTGTAGCCAAATGCTGGCAATATCGGCATGGAACTCGGCGCTATAGTGGCGGATATCAAGCAGGAAATCGGCCTCTGCGGCGGGTTTTTCCCCTTGGGTATAGATGAGATACTGTCCGGTGGGATCGTGCCGTTCTAGCTGAAGTTTGGCGGAAAATCCCCCGGTGCGATCAGGGCGCAGGATGGTGACCTGGGGGAGGCGATCGGACAGTCCGGCAGCAATGTAGTCGGCAAATTCGCTATTGGTGTCGTGCCAAAAGACAAGCCGTTGTTGTTCGGTGACAAATTTTTGGTAGAGGGCTTGATCAACTTGTTCAGCTTTCATACTTTTGCCTTTAGCGAAAGACAAGTTACATTGTAAACAAGATAAACACTGTTCTTGATCATTTTCCTATGTCTACCGTTGTCAGTACCCGTCTGCCTGACTTTACCCATGAACGGTTACAGCGCTTTGCCCGTCGTTTGGGTAAAACCCCCAGTGAAACCAGTGCCATGTTGATCGAGGAATCCCTACGGCAGCAGGATTTTCCCTATGTTGAGTTCCGCCAAACGCCCCTGGGTCGTCATGCCCATTTAAAAAATTCTAGTCTGGCGGTGTGGGAAGTGATTCGTATTGCCCAGGATTACGGTCTGGATGAGCAGAAAACGGCGGATCATTTTCAACGCCCTTTGGCTTGGGTGAAGTCTGCGTTTCTTTATGCAGAGGCCTATCCTAATGAGATCCAAACGGCGATCGCCGATGCCGATGCCGGTAATGAAATCATGTTAACTCGGCTATTACCCCAGCTTGAAGTTCGGGGGTAATGAGGAATTGTTGTCTTTTTTGTTGGACGAGCATATTTCACCGGTGGTGGCGACACAGATCAGAGCCAAAGAGTCGAGAATCGGTGTTTTTCCCCTGTTAACGTGGCAGGAAGGGGCTTATTTAGGCTTACCAGATGAGGTAATTTTACAGGCGGCGATAGTAGAGCAATTAACCTTAGTGACCTATGACCAAAATACGATTCCGCCGATTCTATGGGACTGGGGGGAAAGGGAACAGACCCACGGTGGGGTTATTTTTGTGGACTATCAAAGTATTCCGCCGCAGGACTTTGGGGGATTGATCCAAGCTTTAATTAAGTTGTGGCGTGAAGAGGGTGACAGGGATTGGACAAATCGTCTGATTTATTTAAAGCGATCAAAGGAATTATAAAAACGAACTGTTTTTTCCCTGATGTGGATACCAAAGGTTTGGGCATCAGGCAGGCGTTCTAGGAGTGGTTTGGATCGAAACTTGGATATTGAGTTTTGCTTGCAGGGTTTTCAGGATCAAGGTGAGATTGTCCATGGTGGGATTGCCGCTGGGAGATAGCATCCGGTGGAGGCTTTTACTGGGTCGATCCGTGAGGGTGGCCAGGGCTTCAAAACCGATGGTGGCGTTAACCAGATCCCGCAGAATAAGGCGGGTTAATTCGGGTTCACTATTGAACAGTGCGGCGATCGCCTCGTTGAAAAGGGCAATGGCAAATTCCTGATCGTCTTGCAAACGGGCTTGGACAGTTTCTGCAGATTCTTTAGTCAGCATTCTTGTCTTCCTGCAATGTTGATGGTCGAGCACAGCTTAGTAACTTAAATGTTACCATAGGGCTATTTCCCAGTGATCAGGGTAATGTAAAACTAACTACTGATTTTGGTGAGTACATGTAATGAAATGACTTGGTGACCAAGCCCTTTCGAGATATTGGGGGGTGGAGTGATTGAGTAGAGGATTTTTATGGGGAGATTTCGTCCTATTCAGCAAAGAAAGGCAATGCGTCTCAAGGGCTACGATTACAGTCAGGAAGGGGCTTATTTTATTACGATGTGTTGTCAGAATAGATTAAGTTTATTTGG
>JBEAQB010000131.1:0-5992 GCA_041164125.1 Cyanobacteriota bacterium | reverse complement strand
ATTGGGGCCAAATCTCGTAAAATTTCTTAATAAAGTTCGACCGCACAATGATTGGAGGACAGCATAGGTGACCATTACCTTTGTCAAGGAACAAAAAGACGTTATCGTTGCCCAAGGCGCTAACCTGAGGCAGAAAGCTCTCGAGAATGGCATTGACCTTTATACCTTTAAGGGCAAGCTGATGAATTGCGGCGGCTATGGTCAGTGTGGAACTTGTTTGGTGGAGATCACCGCTGGGATGGAAAATTTATCCCCTAAAACGCCCTTCGAGGAAAAAGTTTTACGGAAAAAGCCAGCAAATTATCGCCTTGCCTGTCAAGCAATGGTTAACGGCCCCGTAAGTGTGCAAACAAAACCCAAGGCCTAATAAGATAAAAGAAGGCCTGCTGCCGGCGATCGCCGATTGATTCTATGGTCTCCTCCCGGGGGCTTTTCGCTGACCAAGTTTCTCTCCCTTTTCTTCACCCCTATGACACGCTCTATTCCCTATCAGTCGGTTTTGTTGAGGCTGATCCACGGCACGATCTCCATGCTGACTGTATTGGCCATCGGCACCGGATTTTGGGTTTATGATACTTATGACGAGCGCTGGGGAGGTTTACCCTTACCGAAAGTCGGAGATATTCAAGGGATTCATGGCACGATCGCCCTGACCCTATTTTTGATCTTTCCTCTGTTTGCCCTCTATAGTTTTCACTTAGGGGATCGCCGTCTCATGCAGGATGCTTCCTGGGGGGAACTCTCCAAGCTGAATCAAAATAAAGGGTGGGTGGCGTTACACCGTTTAGCCAATACGGTGATGTTATTGGCCCTGACCTTGGCGATACTATCGGGGCGGATGATGAAGGAGGAATGGCTACCCCAGGGAGAGTTAAACCATTTAGCATACTACGCCCATCTGATAGCTTGGGTCGTTGTGGTGATTGCCCTCGCCCTCCATTTACTGTTGGGGGTGAAGGTCGGGGGCGTTCCGTTGTTATTGTCCATGTTTCGCTGGGGAAAACGCAGTCACGATACCCCCCAACATTGGCTCGGGGCGATTAAGGTCAGTCAGTCAATGCCGTTAAAGGTGATTGAAGGAATCGTTTTGGCTGGAATAATTCTGGCGTTGGTGGTGCCTGTTTTGGGCACTTGACCTACCACTTTTTTTGTAGCAATAATGCCCTGGAAGTAAAGCCTAGTTTGCCATAAAGGTTAATGGCAGCTTGATTATGGCTAAAAACCTGTAACCCTAACCATTTATCCCCCCGCTGTTGTCCCCAATGTTGGGCGTGGTTCAACAGGGCGGTAGCAATGCCCTGGCGGCGGTGCTTGGGATCCACATACAGCATAAAAATATGACCATGGCGATCGCCCGTTACTTGATCAATTGCATTGCCTAACCATAGCCCGGCGATCGGTTTCGGTAAGGTTGGATGATCCACATTAGGCCCAAGATTAGACGTCGGACGCACCCACCAGAGAGGCGATCGCCAAGATAAGTAACTGTCAACGGTTTGACGGAGATGGGAAAAATTAGCTTGGTCAGGAAACAAGGATCGATAGGTGTGTTCGAGGAACTCTAGCAATAATCCTCGATCCCGGCTGTCGCCTTGATAAAGAAGATAACCGGTCGGCATCGCTGATAAGTCATCGGTCATGGGAATCTTTTCGGTTTACCAAACCGGCCAAAATGAAGAGCCCCTTAATGCTGAGATGCTTTGACCGCTTGGAGTTGACGTAATAATATGTCAATTTCGGCTTCTAAGTAAAGATACTGAACTTGCTGAGGCGCTTCATAGACAGTCTTTTGCAAGTGATTGGAATGAGACTTTACCAAGGTTAGAGAGCTGGACATAAAGGTTAAGCGTCAATTAAGAAGATTTGTTAAGCGATGGTATTATACCAGGAAAAAGTTTTTAGTTCACGAATTTTTGTTACAGTTGCATCAAAGTGTTAAGGACAGTTGTTGTTAATCCTTTGCGGGAGGATTGATGGCAAAGATTGGACCACGGCGAAGGCGGCCGGGTTCATCTCACACAAGCCGTCTCAGCCACCACAACAGTTCGCCAGACAGCCACCCCCCTTCCCTGCCATAATCTGAAAAAACAACCTTGAGGATGTAAACGTGTTAACTCTCCGCAAACATGACGAACGCGGTAGCGCCGATTTCGGCTGGTTACAAACTCGCTATAGCTTTTCCTTCGCCAATTACTACGACCCCCAACAGATGGGCTTTCGCAGTTTACGGGTCATTAATGAGGACCATGTTGCCCCCAAGGCCGGTTTTCCCAGCCATGGCCACCGCGACATGGAAATTATCACCTACATTTTGTCCGGTCAATTGGCCCACAAAGATAATTTAGGCAACGGTTCCGTGATTGACCAGGGCAAAATTCAACGCATGACTGCCGGTACTGGCATCATTCACAGTGAATTTAATGCCTCCGCTGATCACCCTGTACACCTCCTACAGATCTGGATTGAACCCAATCAAAGGGGTTTACCCCCCAGTTACGAAGAAAAAACGATTACTTGCGGAAAAAACGCCCATCAATTGCAGGTTATTGCCAGCCCTACCCCCTCGGCCAACACCATCACTGTGCATCAAGATATGACCCTTGCCGTCGGTCGTTTATCCGCGGATGAAACCTTGAGCATCCCCCTCGATTCCAGACGTTATGGTTGGCTACAGGTTACCCGAGGGAACTTAGTGATTAACCAATTACCGATGCAGGCCGGGGACGGCATGGCCGTCGCGGTAGAACCCGTACTCAAAATCGACGCCCAACTCGATTGCGAATTTTTATGGTTTGATTTGGCTTAATAGGCTGAACGGTATTAGTCCTCATCGACAGTGACGGCCGCTGACTGTTGAACACGCTCAATTAATCCCCGCACCTCGACGGTTCCCTCCGACGCCTCAAAACGGAGGGGAAACTTGCCGCTACTGAACATCCGTAATCCCAACGGTAAAATGCTGGCAATCCCCTTTAAATCCCGGAAGAAATTCCCCATGACATAAAGTCCAAATTTCCGTTCATCGACCCAGCCTCCCGCTTTAACTAAATCCACCATCACTTTGCGGTGACGAATGGTACGACTATCTTGAGCCGTCTTGCGATTGAGTAATGCTGATTTAATTTTCCCAATTTGATCCATCGGGGCAACGTCCATCGGACAAACTTGATTGCAGACGTAACAGCGTGTACACCCCCAAACACCGGCTGTGCCCTGATGATAGTTTTCCAAGCGGGTTGCCGTTTCCCCATCCCGACAGTCCCCTAACAACCGTTGCGCTTTCGCCAGGGCGTGGGGGCCGACAAAATCAGGATTAACCGCTTTCGCGTTGCAGTCAGAATAACAGGCACCACAAAGAATACAGTTTCCCAGCTGATTGAGTTGGTCACGCTCTGCGGGGGGTTGTAAAAATTCTCGCTCTGGGATCTGGCGGCTTTTGGTGCTGACATAGGGATCAACTCGCTGCAGATCATCCCAAAACGGCTGCATGTCCACAATGAGATCTTTAATGACGGGGAAGTTCCCCATCGGTGCCACGGTGATTACCGGTATTCCTGCTGCATTAGTGTGGGTAAATTGCTTCGTTTCACTGGTCACATTTTCTTTACACGCCAACGCAGAACGTCCATTGATTCGCATACTACAACTGCCGCAAATGGTATTGCGACAATTTTTGCGGTAATTGAGACTGCCGTCCTGTTCCCACTTAATCCGGTTAAGACAATCCAAAATAGTGGTTCCCGGTTCCACCTCCAAGTCAAACTGTTGCCAGTAGGAGGACTGGGCGGGTTTTTGGCGCAGAATCTGGAATTGTACTTGCATGGTCACACGCTCAAACTGGGTGGTGTACGGAAAGAAATAGCCGTCCTTAACGTTAAACTCGACTGATCCCCTGGACGACTTGTTTGGGGGTAGTAAAGGCTTCAAGGCCTATTAGCCCACGACGTTGACCCTTTTGATTAGAAACCCCGAGGAAGATTGAATCCCCTTGACCAGGGTTACGACAAAAGTAGGGCGACGTATTAATATACACTAGAGCGCTATCAATCCCCATCGCAAATTGACGACTTTCTTGGTAGGAATCGGTGGCAATACAGTCGGCATGGCCACTACTATGGCGATTAATCCAAGCAATCCCTGCTTTTAGGTTAGGCACCAGGTGAAACGCTATGGTTTTATCCAGATAGGACTTGTGCCATTCTGTATCTTTGGCCAGGGTCAAATGGTGGGAAAATTGTTCGCAAAGCGCTGGGTCGCCCCGTAACTTAAAACCTTTCTCGTGTAGGTTATTAAACAGTCGCACCAGGGATGTGGCACTTTGTACCGGGCTAATAAGTACTTTTTCAATTGCGTTTACGGGGTCAGGCTCACTAGCATGGCTATCGAGAATCATTTGGCGCACCAGTTCTAGGTCCCCTTTGCTCGACCAATACAAGCAACAATTTCCCATTCCCACTTTGAGCACGGGGACGAGGGCCTGTTGGCTAATTTGCTCAACAAAGCTAGGACGACCATAGGGGATAATCAAATTTAGTCTGTCACTGCGGCTAACGAGGTCTTGAACGATTGGGACCTCATCGCTGGGTAGGTTACTCACACTAGCAGCCGGGAAGTCAATATCGAGTAAACTATCACGCACAAGATCACAAATCGCAGCGGTTGAGTGGCTAGAGGCGCCACAACTCCTCAGGATTAGGCTATTGCCAGTCTTCAAACAAAATCCAGCGGCGATCGCCCCTAATTCGGGGAAAGCCTCATAAACTAATCCCACCAGTCCTAATGGCATCAACTGGCAATAGGTTTGAGAGGGGTTGAGTTGATAAGGAGCATACATTACCCGCTGTAATGGATCGGGTAACTGGGCCAACTGAGTGAGGATAGTGACAGTCGTTGCTAAACGCTCTGGCGTCAACTTCAGCCAATCTAACAGACAATCCGCCACTGCCATTTCGCGGCTAATTTCTAAATCCAACGTATTGGCTTCTAAAATTTGATCGAAGGACTGGCTTAACCGTTTTGTTATAGCCCTGATCGCCCGATTGCGATCTGCGCCAGTTAAGGAACTCAATTGCTCAAACGCCTGTTGAGCGGCATCCAATGTTCTTTCTAAACCCAAAGCAGCGACATCAGTAGTCATAAGCTTGCAATAACCCATCTAGCGACGGTAACTCAGCCAAAACGAATAAATCAAAAAGAAGACTAAGGCAGCGGCGATCGCGATTCCCAAAATGATACTGAGTATCAGGGGAGAATAGAGTGCTAAAAATGACCATCCTATAAATACCGTTAAGAGAAGCGCCACTATCCCTGGCCACTGTTGACCAGGAATGTGGTTTTTTTTCAGTTGCCAACGGGAACCAGTCCAGCGCCATAACCGTCGGGAAGGATAGACTGTGGCAAGTTGTTCGATCGCCCGTTGATCTTCATGCACGATAAAAATTTGTTGGCAGCGATCACAGCCTAAAGCCTCAGTCAGAACAATCGGAATCAATCGCCCCCGACGACGGCAGGGACATGGATAATTTTTGCTGAGATTGACAGAACAAGATTGATGAAAACGCACAGTGAGTCCTGCATTGGTGCCGTGCCAAGCAATGTTCGGGATGGGGCTCTCCCCAAAACCTGTCTACCTTTAAACAACTATAAAACCTCCCTTTGTTGACCGCAATTAAACTTGAACATTAGCCAAAGGTTTCTTGCTGTCCCGGTTCTTACCTGGGGCATTACCACGTTTCAACTGGTGCCAACGAAAAGCGCTCCCTAACCATTGGGAGCGCTTTTCGCAGATTATTCAATTGATGTTACATCAAGGAATTAACCATTGATTGCAGGAGCAGTCAAAGCCACAGGCGCTTGCTCACCAGACGCTAAGTCTAAGGGGAAGTTGTGGGCATTGCGTTCGTGCATTACTTCAAAACCGATGTTGGCGCGGTTCAAGACGTCAGCCCAGGTGCTGATGACACGACCTTGGCTATCCAAGATGGATTGGTTG
>JBEAQB010000130.1:0-6976 GCA_041164125.1 Cyanobacteriota bacterium | reverse complement strand
ACGGGGGTTTGTTTGGCGACTAGGCCGTTGCCGGACTGCGGTGATGGTGCTGAATTGGCCTTACCGCCAGTGTCCACTTCAGCCTCCCCCTGGGGACGGGCGACAAAGACAAATTTTTGTGCCCCAATGGACGTAATTGCCGTCGTTGGCACTAAAAAGCCCGGTCGTTGATCCCAAATAATTCTGGCCCTGACGTACTGATTATTGCGGAGGGTGCCATCATTTTTGAAAATCACCTTGGCTAACACCGACTGGGCGTTAGCATTCGTGGTAGGAGAGATAAAACTAATGCGACCGACTTCCCCGTCGCCACCATCATCACGAACAATTTCTACCGGCAAGCCAAGGCGCAAATCCTGATACCGTTCCACCGGGACATTGATATCTAACTCAAATTCAGTATTGTTAGTGATGGTGGTGAAACTCTCCCCTGTGCGGACAAAATCACCAATTTGTAAGGGAATATCCCCCACAATGCCACTGACCGGCGCCAAAACGCGATTATAAATCAATTCTTGGGTGGTGGCCCCCAGTTGCCCTTCGGCCTGCTCGATCGCCCCCCTTTGGGATTCAACGCTGGCTTTGGCCCCATTAACCCGTTGTTCAGCCGCTTGCAAGCTTTCCTTAGCCTGCTGGAGGGCTGCTTGAGCCGCCTTGACGCTCCCTTGATTTGCCGCAACGGTTGCCTTCGCCGCCTGGACAGTTTTCGTGGCCGCTTCGGTGGTGGCTTGGGCGTCCTTTAATTCCGTGGTGCGATTATCTAGATCCTGTTGGGGTTGTACCCCCGTTTCCACCAAAAAGGTTGTGCGTTGGAAATTGATTTCCGACAGGTTGAGGTTCGCCTCGGCTTTTTTCAGATCCGCCTCCCGGGTCTTCAGAACCTCTTGAGCATTGGCCAAATTGGCGATCGCCGTGGCCACGTTAGCCTGTTGGCTCGCCACAAAAGATCGGGCCGCATCCCGTTCCGATTGGGCCGAACGCAGGTTAGCCTCACTCGCTTGAAAATTGGCGCGTTGGATGTTGAGGTTACCCACCGCAGCATTGACATTTTCCTGTTGTTGGGTCGGCTCCAGCAGTAACACTGGATCCCCAGCCTTAACGCGCTGCCCCCATGACGCATAGATTTTTAAAATACGCCCGTCAATTTTCGGGGCAAGTTGCACAAATTTGGTCGCCACCAGGTTACCCACAAATTCATTGCTATCAATAACCACTGTGGTTTCCAAGGTTTTCAACTCAACGGGGAGTGCCTTAGCCCCTGCCCCTGGTTGGGTGGCATTTTGATCGCCACAAGCCACACTGAGAAAAGACAGGCTCACGCAAAGGCCAAGGGGAAACAGGGAAGGCACTTTAGCCATAGGGATTACTTAAATCAAATAGACTACCACTTATACATTTGAGGCGATTGTGAGTGGCTTCCCTATTGAGTAGCAACCACCGCCAGACCACCGGCGTTTTTGGGGTCTGGACTTATATCCCCAGGACACCAGGCTAGACAAGACACTGTCTATCTATAGCACAAGTCAAGGTCTCTTTCATTGCTTCAGAAGACGGCGCATAATGGCAAGATTTTTTTCCGTATAGGGGGGGTAGCGCCAATTAAAATCGAAGCGAAACCCTTTTTTAAGGACACTTTTATAATGGCTAAAGGTATCAAAGCTCGCCTTACCGTGGTAACTGCCCATCCCACTGGGGCCCACGCCGCCGAAGGGGAGCGTATCCACCGCCACCTGCATAACCGTGTCATTAATACAAAC
Source organism: Cyanobacteriota bacterium (assembly GCA_041164125.1). GTDB lineage: Bacteria > Cyanobacteriota > Cyanobacteriia > Cyanobacteriales > Microcystaceae > Synechocystis. The sequence goes on along the minus strand of JBEAQB010000130.1, from coordinate 5,219 downwards.
ACCACCAGCAGTGGTACGGCTTAAGACCTGGCGTTGCTGTTCCGCGTCACGACTAAAGAGGTAGAGGGCTAGGGGTTTGGGCTTAGCATTCACAAAGGCGATCGCCTCTTCTAGCGTCTGGTAGGGAATCACGGGCAGCAACGGACCAAAGATTTCCTCGGTCATCAGGGTGCCTTGGCGATCGGGGTTAATTAAAATCGTGGGAGCAATGTAACGATCACGCTGATCCAACTGCCCCCCGCAGTAAATTTCACCTTGGGCCATTAACTGGGCAACCCGTTGCCATTGCCGGTCATTCACCAAGCGGCCATAGTGGGCACTGGTCTGGGGATTATCGCCATAATAATCCCGAATGCACTCTTTCATTGCCTGGAGCAAGGCATCCTGGCGGGAGGCTGGCACCAAAAGATAGTCCGGCGCAATACACACTTGTCCTGCGTTTAAAAATTTGCCCCAGGTAATGCGTTTAGCGGTTTCTCGGAGGTCAATATTGTCGGTAACAAGGCAGGGACTCTTGCCCCCGAGTTCCAGGGTGACAGGGGTTAAATGCTGGGCAGCAGCAGCCATGACGATTTTTCCGATTACCGTTCCTCCGGTAAAGAAAATATGATCGAATTTTTCCTTTAATAAGTTTTGACTGGTTTCAACACCGCCGGTAATTGCAGCAACGTGGGCCGCGTCGAAAGTGGTTTGAATTAACTGGGCGGTGATAGTCGCCGTGGCGGGAGCCATTTCCGAGGGTTTCAAGATTGCACAATTGCCAGCGGCGATCGCCCCGACTAGGGGTTGAACGACCAGGGAAAAGGGAAAATTCCAGGGGCCAATAATCAACACTTGACCTAAGGGATCGGGTTTTTGAAACGCTGTCCCTGGTTGTTGCATTAGGGACAAAGCCACCTTCTTGGGCTTCAGCCACTGTTTTAGATGCTTGAGGGCAAAATTAATTTCATTGACCACAGAAATAATTTCAAAGCGAGCCTCAAATTCGGGTTTCCCCAGGTCTGTACTGAGCGCTGCAATGATTTTTGCCTGATATGCCAAGACAGCCGCCTTTAACTTTAATAGGCATTGCCGACGAAACTCATAAGAGTGCGTTTGTCCCGCGGCAAAAAACTGTTGTTGCTGTTGGAGGGTTACCCAGTGGGAAGAATCGGCTAAGACCATGGTCTGCATTCAGGAAAAACCAAATTTAGGTTTACCGTAACACAATCATTTTTTGACTGGTGGCCGGGGGTAGGGACAAAGACGACATCTTCGCAACCCAGTATGTTGGTAAATTCATTGACTGGTTAATTCTCTTGCAGCAAATCAGTGTCTAGGTGTGGTGACACTTAACTTCGTTTCTAATTGTGCCCAGTGTAAGCATGGCTAACGATTACAATAGGGAATGACAACGTTTGCCTCTGACCTGGTATGGTGTCTCAATCCTCTGCATCTGAGCCGACCTGGCTAGCCATTATTCATCTGCTTCGGTGGCATAAACCGGCCGGTCGTTTAATCTTGATGATTCCGGCCCTCTGGGCTGTTGTTTTAGCGGCCCAGGGTATGCCTCCCTTACCGTTACTGGTCATTATTGTGCTGGGAACGTTAGCGACCAGTGGTTTGGGCTGTGTGGTCAATGATTTGTGGGACCGAAAAATTGACCCCCAAGTGGAACGCACTAAAACCCGTCCATTAGCCGCCAAAACCCTGTCGGTACGGGTGGGCATCGGCGTCGCATTGGTGGCCTTAGTCTGTGCCGCTGGTTTGGCCGTTTATCTTAATACCTTAAGCTTTTGGCTATGCGTGGCGGCGGTTCCCGTGATTGTGGCCTATCCCGGCGCAAAACGTATTTTTCCCGTGCCCCAACTTGTCCTCTCCCTCGCCTGGGGCTTTGCTGTTCTGATTAGTTGGAGTGCAGTGACGGGAAATTTAACCATGGCAACTTGGGTATTGTGGCTAGCAACAGTCAGTTGGACGATGGGATTTGATACCGTTTATGCCATGGCGGACCGGGACGATGATCGCCGCATTGGGGTTAATTCCAGTGCCTTATTTTTCGGGCGTCACGTGGGGGAAGCTGTGGGCATTTTTTTGGCGCTGACCATCGGTTCCCTCGCCTACCTCGGAATATTACTGGCCTTAAACCCGTTTTACTGGGTCAGCGTGTCGATCGCCATGGTGGGCTGGGTGGTTCAATATCTCCAACTGAGTCAATTCCCCCAAGAACCGAATTTATACGGTCAAATTTTCCAGCAAAACGTTCTTTTCGGCTTTATTCTACTCGCCGGCATGATCCTCGGCTGGCTCTAACAGACTCCCTGACCCCTGATATCTGATGACCGATCTCCCCCTAACCGTTGGCAGCAAAGTCCGACTCATCGCTCGCCCCCCCTATCTCAAAACCGCTGATCCCATGCCCATGCTCCGTCCGCCGGATTTAGTGGCGATCGCCGAAATTGGACAGGTGGTAGATTGTCGCCCGGCCGGTTACTGGGGCGTCAAATTCAAACGGGGCACTTTTTTACTCGAGGCCCAATACCTCGAAACTGTTGAACCGGCAATTCGCCCCAATGCCCAATGAGTTGCTAAGCAACATTGACGCTGCCTCGGCAAGAGGGAGTATTGTTTAGCCCACGCCCATGATTGACTCTTCCCTACTGTTGACCCTAGCATTACCCCCTTTAGCGGGTGGCGTCATTGGTTACTTTACCAACGATCTCGCCATCAAAATGTTGTTTCGGCCCTACAAGCCGTTGTTGATTGGTTCGACCCCCCTGCCGTTTACCCCTGGACTAATTCCCCGCAATCAAGAACGTCTTGCCCGGCGAGTGTCTGACACCATCATGGGATCACTATTGACCCCAGAAGAATTACAAAGGCTGGCCCGTAAACTCCTCCAGCGGCAACGGGTTGAAGCCGCCCTAGGGTGGTTGCTAAACCTAGCGCTTCAACAAGTTAGAAAAGATAGAGAACAAAGAACCGCTAAAATCCTAGCCAACGTTTTGCGAGATTTATTCAGCGAGTCCCTACCCCGCTTACTTAAGGCGTTATCCCGACGGGAGGATTTTTTAAGTAATCAAATTGACCAAATTTTTGACCAAATTCTCCTGGAATTTCGCCTATCAGAATCCCAAGCCCGCCAATTTGCTGATTGGCTCTTGGGCAGCGTCCTTCCTCCGGACACACTCCGTCTAGCCTTGATCGATTTCTTGAGTGATCGCAATATTCAAGTGATTGATGAGGGATTTCGGGAAAAGACGAGTGGAACTTATTGGGTCGTGGCTAACCTCTTCGGCATTCGCAATGCGCTTCTTCGTCTCCGCACCTTTTGCCAAGAGGAAAAAGATACCGCTAATTTACGTCTGAAAGAATTATTGTTGTCTTTAGAGGCCCGCAATCGCCTCCGGGACTGGTTACAGCAATTATCTCTGCAAAACTTACCCCTCTCGACGGTACGACAATTGAGGCGAACCACCAGTGACGTAGTGCGAAGCTATATTCGGGAACGGGGCGGACCCTTTTTAAAAGAATTTGGTCAATCGGTTGATTGGGATAATCTTGCCGTTCTGATTGTGAATCGTCTGCAATCTTCCGCCGCAGTCACTGGCTCCCTCGGTTTAGTGAGCGAGGAATTGGCTTTAATTCTAGAACGCTACTTGGAGAAAGACCTGGAGAAAATCGTCAAACAAATTATTCCGATTCTCGCCCTTGATCAAGTCATTATTAACCGCATCACTGAAACTCCCCCCGCTGAACTGGAAGCGGCGATTCAGGCGATCGTCAAAAGTGAACTACAGGCGATCGTTAATCTTGGCGGCCTGTTGGGATTAGCAATTGGCGGACTACAAAGTGGCTTGTTTTTCTTGACCCACTAACCCCTCCCCTGACAACAACGCCTGTTGACACGTTTTTTCACTGAGATTAGGAATATTGAACGTGTTGTTTTGCTTGTAAAGACATCAAGATAAATTACCGTCATTTTTTAGCGCTTAATGCTATGATTAGCCAGTGAGATTAAGGATCGGTAGACGCACTTGTTATGAGTGTTCGTTCATTGTTTATGGTTACGCTTAGCAGGCTTCTCTCCGAAACCCACTCTCTGTCTAAATTTTGGTTTTGGAGCTAATTTATGTCCATTTATGTCGGGAACCTTTCTTATCAAGCCACTGAAGACGACGTTCTAACAGTCTTCTCTGAGTATGGCACGGTTAAGCGGGTTCAACTCCCCACAGATCGGGAAACAGGTCGGATGCGGGGATTTGGGTTTGTCGAAATGTCTTCTGATAAAGAGGAAGACGCAGCCATTGAAGCTCTTGATGGAGCCGAATGGATGGGGCGGGATCTGAAGGTAAATAAAGCAAGACCGAGAACTCCTCGCTAGATTTTTCGCTTAGCTAAACATTTTCCATTGTGGTCAAAGGGAAGGATGATTATGTCGTCTTTCCCTTTTGATTGTAATGGCCGAAAATAGCACCACGCCGCCTGTTGGTGGTGGCGGACGAACGGCGGGGTAGGCAACGGCTTGTACACCCTACAGGATAAACCGGATAGAAAAGTTGACTCTCCTTTAGTCCGCGGTTTGAAAAAGGGTTTCTAAATAAACGCGGGCACAGGCTTTGTAATGGGGCGACGTTTGTTGAGTACTGAAGCCCCCACTGTTTTGTAATAAGAAAAGAGATAGCGCAGCTGAAAATACCCGATCTAAGTCCCAATGGGGATGTTTTTCTAGGTAAGTAGTCAGAGACTGATGTAAATCTTCGGGAATTTCTGCAAAAACGCTCACGGAGGTATCCATAGTTCTTCTCTAGTCAAGTAGACGGAATTCCTCGATTGGTCTATTCAGCCGATCTAAAGACTTCAACACCAAGAGGATTCGCGTTGTGTGCCCAATAGTTTTAACGAGGAAACCCTGTGACTGTCAATGGCTGTAAAAATCGTACCTTCCCTTACTTCTCATATTTGTCAACGAGATTATCAGGGTTTTAACCACTTGCCTGTTACCTAACTTTACATAAATAGGGGGTTTCGGCATAATTTCAGGAATCTTTTTCAGATTCCCCAAATCAAATCCCAGAAAATATCGTCCTACTATCCCTAGTGTGAGGGAGGGAAATTTTGCCCCTACTCCTAGAGCTTCCACCACAGCATGGGGGTTATTTGACTGGGGAGAGACGGGTAAAAGCTGGGGAGAAAAGAGATCTAACTGAGGAATATCTGGGGAAAAGCTGGGGAATTGG
>JBEAQB010000129.1:0-5269 GCA_041164125.1 Cyanobacteriota bacterium | reverse complement strand
GATTGCCGACAAAAAGGGAGCCTTGTCCTGCTTGCCAAAAGGCAATGATCGCTGCGCAGACTTTTAAGGTATTGGTTTCTAATAATAGAATATTAGGATTATCAAGATGGGCAAGGGATTGTTGATAAGCCTCAATCCAGTCAAAAAAATTAGCCGGTAAGGCTTGATTAATCCTTTCTAAGCCGGCTTGAAGAGAGGTGGTTAGTGCGATCGACAGTAAGGGGTTGGGGCTTGTTTCCATCGCCAGTTCATTTATGTTAACCAGATTAACGGCAAAGAATTTTGCTCGTCTTTCTCACCTACGGTTTAGGCCACCCTAGGCGCGTTGGTTGTTGGTAGATTCGGCGTAAAGTCTTTAAATCCCGCTGGGAAATGGGCGGTACATCACGGGTTTGGGAGGGGTAAAGGGCGTCGGCTTGGCGATCGCTATGCCCCCAAATTCCCAAGGCATGGCCCAACTCATGGCGGGCCGTGGCTTGTAATGAAAGTTGGCCAAGGCCGGGTTTAATCTCGATGGTCATACGATGGCGCAGACGGGACGGGACTTCGTCACTCCAATAAAATTCGTAGCGGGCTTGGGCCGTGCGGGCACGACCAAAGGTAATAAGTCCCGTTTCAGGATCCACTCTCCTGTTGAGGGGGGGGTCTCGATAGAAAATCCGGATATCCGCCTGATCCGCGACATCAACGATCGCCAAGGGGAAAAATTGCTGCCAGTCGGCGATCGCCGTTTTAATCGCCATGATCCAGCTTGCTAGTCGTTTTGCGGCGGCACTATCAGGGGTTAACGTCTGGGGCGTCTCTAGATAAACCGTAACCGGAAACTGCGACCAAATTAAAAAACCCAAGGGAGACGGCTGAACACGTTCAAAGTAATCATCACCATCGACCCTTAAGGGTAAAGCTTGCAAACTTGGGGGCAAGGGATGGATGGCGGCCGCGGGCAACGCGGAGGGATTGGGAGGATTAGATTGGCCATAAAGCGTGCTATTGCCCCCCAGGCAAAGCAGCAGTCCGACCAAGAAAGCCCATCCCCATCGCACCCTCTTGGTGAAATATTGACCCGTGAAGCAATCAAAAATTCCATTCACCTGCAATCACTAATTCGCTAACCAGCCCGCACTCAGAATAATACTCAGACCAATAAAGATGATACTTAATGTCCAGGTGACCTGATTCAGCGTTTTTTCGGCACTTTTAGCACTGGTAAACAATTGGGCTTGGCCGCCAATACCCGCTAAGCCATCCCCCTTAGGACTGTGGAGCAATACTAATACCGTTAACAGCGCTGCCGAGGCAATCCAAATAATGCGTAAAACAGTGAGCAGAGTCATAAAAATTAGGCCATTCCCAGGCGATCAGTCAGGTCTTTTATTTTAGACCACTAACGCGAAAGATTAACCGGGGTGCGGTTGGGTTTGACTTCCACCGGTACTGGGGCGATCAGCGAGGTTCCCGTCATTTCCGACGGTTGAGGCAGTTGCAGAATCTCTAGAATTGTCGGTGCGATATCAGCTAAACGTCCCCCCTCTCGCAGGGTGACATTGCCGCCATGACCGGGAACTTTACGCTTTTCCCCTTCTACCAAAATAAAGGGGACGGGATTGGTTGTGTGGGCTGTCCAGGGATTGCCCGCCTCGTCACTCATGTATTCGGCATTGCCATGATCAGCGGTAATCATAACAGTGCCGCCCATTTTCGAGGCACCTTCTAGCAATCGCCCCAAGCTAGTATCTACCGCCTCGATCGCCATAATGGCCGCGCCTAAATTGCCGGTGTGACCCACCATATCTGGGTTGGCATAATTCACAACCACGAGGGAATAAATCCCTTGATTGATTGCTTGACAAACCGTATCAGTTACCGCCTTAGCGGACATTTGGGGGGCTTTATCATAGGTGGCCACCATGGGGCTTTGGAGCATTTCCCGGTCTTCCCCCTCAAAAGGTTGCTCTAGTCCACCATTGAAAAAATAGGTGACATGGGGATATTTTTCCGTTTCGGCGGTGCGAAATTGTTTCAGTCCTTCACGGGCAATGATTTCCCCGAGGATATTATTCAAATTTTGTGGTTCAAAGGCCACCACCACCGGCAAATGGGGGTCATATTGGGTAAAGGTGACAAAATCTAAGGGCTGGATTCTTTCGCGCTCAAAACCGTCGAATTGGCGATTAACAAAGGCATAGCATAACTGTCGGGCGCGGTCAGGCCGAAAATTATAAAAAATAACCCCATCCCCTGACTGGATCGCCCCTGGCGCAATCCGTGTGGGGGGAATAAACTCATCGGTTAAATCCGCCCCATAGTAATCCTTGATCACCTGGGCCGCGTTGCGGCCATCCCCAACGCCATCTTGCGTCATAATCCGGTAGGCTTTTTCGATCCGATCCCAACGGCGATCACGATCCATGGCGTAATAACGACCACTAACGGTCACAATGCGGCCTAATTCAATTTTGTCTAAATGGGCCTGAACCCGCTCCACAAACCGCGCCCCTTCCGTTGTTGGGGTATCCCGTCCGTCGGTGATGGCATGGATGCAAAGATTACCAACCCCTTGCAACTTCGCTAGATCAATCAACCCGATCAAATGCTCAAGGTGAGAGTGAACGCCGCCGTCAGAGGTTAAACCAATCAAATGCAATTTCCCCTTACGGTCACGCACCTGCTGGCAAATATTCACTAATGCCTCGTTGGCAAAAAAACTGCTATCTTCAATCGCGTCACTAATCCGCACTAACTCCTGGGGCACAACCCGTCCTGCACCAATATTTAAATGCCCCACCTCTGAATTGCCCATCTGACCTTTGGGCAGACCGACATCTTTGCCTGAGGTGTTAATCAAAACATTAGGATAGGTCTGCAAGAGACTGTCCATGACGGGGGTATTCGCCTGGGCAATTGCATTTGCACGGGTATCTGGACGATAGCCCCAGCCATCCAGGATGACCAGAACCACCGGAGCGATCGATGCCTCTGCCATGTTAATTGCCTCATTTACAGGGATTACAACAAGAATCTATGAAGGATGCCATTGATAATACCATTGCCATCTAAATTTTCCTAACGTCGGCTTGGGGTTTTGATTCATAAAATGGGTTAGTAATAGTATGAAGGCAAAAATATAGGAAATTTCCATGCCCCTTAGTGAGAAAGATAACATTCGTCACCTACTTGACGATGAAATTTACGCTTCAACTGACCTAGCAGTCGCCCTCCCTAAATATAAATTTCCAACCCAAGAACATGACCCCCGCCATGTTTACCAAGCTGTCCATGATGAGCTAATGCTGGATGGCAATGCTCGGCAAAATCTGGCAACTTTCTGCCAAACGTGGGTGGAACCAGAAGTTCATCAATTGATGGATGAATGCGTCGATAAAAATATGATCGATAAGGATGAGTATCCTCAGTCAGCGGAACTAGAATCCCGTTGTGTTCATATGTTGGCGGATTTATGGAATTCTCCTAACGCTGCCAACACCATGGGCTGTTCCACCACCGGATCCAGTGAAGCAGCCATGTTGGGGGGACTCGCGATGAAGTGGCGCTGGCGCCAACGGATGCAGGCCCTCGGAAAAGCTGCGGACAAACCCAATTTAGTGACAGGTCCGGTGCAAATTTGTTGGCATAAATTTGTTCGGTACTGGGACATTGAACTCCGAGAGGTTCCCATGGACGAAGGGCGCTTACTGTTGACCCCTGAGGAGGTGATCAAGCGCTGCGATGAAAACACGATCGGCGTTGTCCCGACCCTAGGGGTGACTTTTACCTGTGGTTATGAACCCGTTAAGGCGATCGCCGAGGCGCTGGATCACTTGCAAGCTGAGCGGGGTTGGGATATTCCAATCCACGTAGATGGTGCCAGTGGTGCTTTCCTTGCCCCTTTTTGCGTGCCGGCATTGGAATGGGATTTCCGTTTACCCCGTGTTAAATCGATCAATGCGTCGGGCCATAAATTCGGTTTGGCACCGTTAGGGGTTGGTTGGATCGTCTGGCGAGACAAGGCGGATCTACCGGAAGACCTCATTTTTAATGTCAATTACCTGGGCGGGGAAATGGCGGTGTTTGCCCTGAATTTCTCCCGACCGGCCGGTCAGATCGCCGCCCAATACTATAATTTTTTGCGATTGGGTAAGGAAGGGTACCGTAAAATTCAAACCGCCTGCTATGAAACGGCGCAGTACCTTGCTGCGGAAATCAGTCAGATGGGCCCCTTTGAAATCCTCTACGATGGGGACATGAAAACGGGGATTCCTGCCCTGAGTTGGAAGCTCAAGGAGGATTACGAGGGGACATACACCCTCTATGATCTGGCTGATCGTCTACGGAGTCGGGGGTGGCAAGTTCCAGCCTATTCCTTACCAGCCAACTGTCAAACCATCGTCATCCAACGTATTTTGGTGCGCCATGGTGTCAGTCGGGATTTGGCAAAGTTATTACTTGAAGACATAAAACGTTGTCTGGATTACTTCCAACGATATCCCATCACTCATCCCCTGACGGCGGCTGAGGGCACGAGTTATCATCATTAACGACTACGGGCTCAAGGGGGGCAGCAGCAAGCCGGGCTTCCTAACTGCCCAGCATTTGAAGCTGATAGAGGCTGGCGTAAAGCCCTTGCTGGGCAAGCAGCTGATCATGAGCACCGGTTTCCACAATTTGGCCTTGCTTGAGCACAAAAATGCGATCAACGTGGCGGATAGTGGAAAGGCGGTGAGCAATAATGATTGCCGTACGATCTTCGAGTAGATGTAACAGGGCCTCTTGGATCTCCGCTTCAGTTTGCACGTCCAAGCTGGCGGTGGCTTCATCCATAACCAACACATGGGGTTCTCGAATTGCTACCCGCGCGAAAGCCAATAATTGCTTTTGTCCCCCGGATAAATTGCTGCCCCGTTCCCGCAAGGGGGTGTGGTAACCCTGGGGTAATGCCTCAATCAAGCGATCAACGTTGGTTAATTGGGCGGCCCGTTGTACCGCGGCGAGATCGTAGTCTTCCCCAAGAGTGATATTGCGTTTAACGTCCCCAGCAAACAGGAAGCTGTCCTGCAAAATCACGCCGATAAAACGTCGTAATTGTTGTTGAGAAAGTTCACGAATATCAATACCATCCACTAAAATACGTCCTTTAGAGGGATCGTGGAGCCGACACAGAAGGCGGATAATCGAACTTTTCCCTGCCCCAGTGGGACCCACCAAGGCGATTTTTTCACCGGGTTTAATGGTGAAGTTTAAATTTTTGAGCACATACTCATCAGCTTTATAG
>JBEAQB010000128.1:0-5149 GCA_041164125.1 Cyanobacteriota bacterium | reverse complement strand
TAGCTGTGCGGCTTCCCTAGCTTCGCGACTGTGATCAAGGGGAAATAGGATTATTTTAAACATGACGATACCTCCGGTCTCCCTCTAGCAATAGCGTGTTGAGGCGATCGCCAGCAAGGGGGGTGACATTAAATTTAATAACACGGGCGGGAATTCTCTGTCTTCGCTGGCCCGCAGGACTTGCTTACGTTGCCTACACCCCAAAATCTCTAAAAAAATACCCACTCTAGTAGTGCTGCGCAGGTGACGGAAACAAGCCCAACCTTGAGAAGATAGTAGCCCCGCTGATTTAACACATCCCGCTGGCGACGCAGAAACAAGTAAACATTCATCGCCCCCATCAAAAAGAACAGCAAGGCGATCACACTGGTCTCTTTATGGGATGAATTGATTGAAGTCATCTCCAAGGTGGTGGTGGGTTGCATGGCGGATTTCTCCAATGGTCGAGTCTATTACCTCCATAGACTAACAGGGATCCTTGGTAGTGTAAACCTTTGTAACGAACCATTGACTAAAGTCCAGTGGTGGCCAGTGGTGATTACTCCTCTAACAGGGGCAGCCCCCAATGCTGCCATTGCTGCTGGAGCCAGCCAGAGGCCGTTAACCTTAACACCGCTTGATTGACCTGCTGCCGAAACGCAGCGTGTTGTTGTCCCTTCGGCATCGCGATCGCCAGGGGGTCTGCCGTTAACAACAGGGGCAAATGGAAGCGGGTGGGATCGGTTTGGGCCCAACCGGTCAGGACAACATTGTCCCCAGCAAACCCCTCCACTTGACCGGCGGCCAGCAAACGCTGGGCCTCTTGGTAAGACTCAACCCCCACTAACGTGGCAGCGGGGAAGGTCTGTTGGATGACGGCGATCGCCTCACTGTTGTTCAACACGGCTAAGCGGGCCTGGCGAAAATTGTGCCGCTGGGTCAAGTGGGGATTGGCCGTAATCACACCGATGCTGTTCAGGTAATAGGGTGCCGAAAAGTCCACTAGGCGTTGGCGGGCCGGCGTTTGCCCCAAGTTGGCAATCAGGCAATCCACACGCCCGGCCAGTAACCAGGGCAAACGATCTTGATTTTTAACCGGAATCAGTTCCACCGCAGTCTCATTGCCGAACAATTCCCAGGCTAAACGCCGGGCGATGGCAATTTCTAAGCCCTGTAGTTCGCCTTGGTCGTCCCGAAATCCCAACGGTCTGAGATTGTCTTTAACGCCCACCCGTAACTTGCCCCGCTGTTGGGGGACGGGCTGGGCCATCAAAGGTGAAGACGGCAAAGCGGAGGCGGTCAACAGGTTAACGGGGACAGCCCCCACCATTAGTGACCAGCCCAAGCCCATTGCAATCAGGGGACGCAGCACGCAACAATCTCTATGGTTCATTTCACAGACCGAGCTAGCGACCGGTGGGGATTCCATCGTCTCCACAGGCCCAGGGGTGGGCCAAAAGCATACAGCGCCAAAGACCAGCGGCCTAATATTTTATAAATCAGCCAAGACGATTTTGGCTGTGGCGATCGTCTGGTCAATATCCGCTTCTGTGTGGGCTAAAGAGGGAAAGCCGGCTTCGTACTGAGACGGTGCCAGATAAATGCCCCGTTCCAACATGCCCCGATGAAACCGGGCAAACTTATTAACATCTGCCTTTTTGGCGTCTTCGTAGTTGCGCACAGGACCTGCGGTAAAGAACAGACCAAACATGGCGCTGATTGATCCGCCACAGGCTTCATGCCCCGTTGCTTTTGCCGCATCTAGTAAACCGGAAATTAACTTTTTGGTGATTTTATCCAAATACTCATAGGTACCAGGCGTCTGCAAAATCTCCAGGGTTTTGATCCCCGCTGTCATGGCCAGCGGATTACCGGATAACGTTCCTGCTTGGTACATGGGACCCGCCGGCGCCACCAGTGCCATGATGTCTTCCCGACCCCCATAGGCCCCCACTGGCAACCCACCACCGATCACTTTACCCAACGTGGTTAAATCCGGGGTGATACCAAAGCGGGCTTGGGCTCCCCCGTAGGACACCCGGAAACCGGTCATGACTTCATCGAAGACCAACAACGCGCCATATTCTTTGGTCAATTCCCTTAAACCTTCCAGGAAACCCGCATCAGGCAAGATAAAGCCCGCGTTACCGACAACAGGCTCTAAGATTACCCCTGCAATACTGTCGGGATTGTCAGTAAAGAGGGCCTTAACCGCTTCCAAATCATTGTAAGGTGCCGTTAAGGTGGCATTGGTGGTGGCACTGGGAACGCCGGGGGAATCAGGTAACCCCAAGGTTGCCACGCCAGACCCTGCTTTCACCAGAAACATATCCGCGTGACCGTGGTAGCAGCCCTCAAATTTAATGATTTTTTCCCGTCCCGTAAAAGCTCGCATCAGACGTAAGACTGACATGCAAGCTTCCGTGCCAGAGTTAACGAAACGGACCATTTCAATGCAGGGAACCGCATCAATGACCATTTCAGCTAGGGTATTCTCCTGGGCACAGGGAGCGCCAAAACTGGTTCCCTTATCCAACGCGGTTTTGAGCGCCTCAATCACGTCGGGGTGAGCATGACCACAAATGGCAGGGCCCCAAGTGCCCACGTAGTCTAAGTAGCGGTTGCCATCCACATCCCAAATTTCTGCCCCTTTGACCCGATCAAACACAATGGGTTGGCCGCCGACAGATTTAAACGCTCTCACGGGAGAACTAACACCGCCCGGCATGAGATGTTGAGCTGCCGCAAAGATTTCTTCTGATTTGGTTGTGATAAAAGGGGTTGCGCTAACCAAACTCGCGTCTCCTTTAGATTAAAGCGTAAGGGTTTAATGGTTGGGAAAGTCGGAAAATTTCGACCACACTCCACTGTGACAAGTTGCCACGACTATTCATTACTTTACCGACTTTTGGTCTTGCCTGACGAGTCAATCTCCTTAGACGCTCTCTAAAAGAGTCAGCAGCGTCCTAAGGATAGGGCAGAGCAGAGTCTCTTGTCCCCCGAAAATGACCACACCTGACGGCAACCGTGGATGTTCCCTGACCGCCAAAAATTAGAATGACTCAGGGGGGACTGTTGCTAAAATAAGTAATGTTGTTGCCCTGCGATCGCCGTGAGTGAGTCCCCTATCAGTCTACTAATTGTTGATGAAGATCCTGTTTTTCGGCTGGGACTGGTGACAGCATTAACGAGGACTGCCTCGGTTAATGTGCTGGGAGACGTGGACTGCTTAGATCATCTCCGACAACAGCTTGAAACAACGCTCCCCGACATTCTGATTATCGATCCTCAATTTCCCCGCCAGTCCCAGGCCGCTTGGTCATTGTTGCGTCAATTACACACGACGTATCCTTCTCTGGTGATCGCCCTTTTGACGGCCAGTTTGGAATATGACCAACTGCTCGCCGCTAAGGCTGCTGGTATTGCCGGCTATTTTCCCAAAGGCACGGCGATCGCTGACCTAGTGAGCGGTTTACAACAAATTCAGCAGGGACAAACTCATTGGCCCAATTTGCAGTCAGGACAATTAATCTCCCCCCCATTGAGTCCCTGGGAACACTCCCTATGGCGGCTTTTTCGTGATGGTTTAGGGCAAATAGAGCAGAGCCTCCAGCAAGTGCAACGGGACCTACAAATTCCCAGTCTGTCGGATTTTGACCGTTTGTTTTGGCAAGGACGGCAACGGGAATTGCAATTGGCGCGATGGGTAGTCCAGCGGTTGATGCCCGCCAAGTTAAGACAATGGCAACGGGCCAATCGTTTATTGACGCCAGACGCGACCCCCAATCCCCCGCCCCCAATCCCCCGCCCCCAATCCCCACCACCGATCGCCAGCGCCTTAACCCTCACCCCTCCGAATAACCTTGCGCCCCTGGGACAAACCCTCAATCAATTGCCCCTGCAAGTGGAAAATCTGACGGGCATCCCCCTGGAATTAGATATACTACAACCGCTCAAACGCCAAGAATTGCTCTCGCTCAGTCAACAACAATTACAAACCACCATTCAAGACCTTAAATCCCTCCGCATCACCCCCGAACAACTGCCACAAAACTATAGTCCTATTCTCGGCGAGATGTGGCGTTCCGTAAGCCTGAGCTTTTTTGGCAAATATTGCCAACCCAAAAGTGAATTTACCCTCGAACAAATTCAAGATCTGTTGGAAGTTTATCAACCTATTATTCGCACGGAAAAGTTGGATAATATTCCCTTTGTTATTCCCTTGTTCCATTATTTACTCTTTGATGATCCCCTCACCGTTAACCAAAAAATTTATCCGGCTAATTCCCCAGAGGCAAATCAGTATAGTGAACTCTATGCCCAGAATCTAATTATTCAACTGGCTAATGCCACCATGGTATTTATACTCAATTATTTCGCGAACCATGAAGCCATTAAAATTGCCCTCTATGAACAATCCATGCTGTCCTCCCGGCAAGTGGCCAAATTCCGTAATGATTTGGCTTGGTACTATCAGTTGAGTCGTTATTGGGTAAATCCAAAACAAATTTTTGAAAGCCAATATCCCTTATTTTACCTCACCCCCCACGGTATCCTCAAAACCCAACTCTATGCACCCCGACAACAGGAACTTGATACCCTCCAAGCCCTGCCTTGGTTGGTGACAATCGTTTTAGAAGTTCGAGACGCCTTATCTCCGCGTCTACGCTCGGTCATCGAATTTGTGGGGAATGGTTTAGTGTTTGTTTTGACCCAAGTGGTCGGTCGGGCGATCGGGTTAATTGGCAAAGGAATTATTCAAGGTATTGGCAACACCTGGCAAGAGAGTCGCTATGGCAACCGCCGTTCCGCACCAAAGTAATTGAGATTGTGTGATGCCTGCCAGTTCTATAGGGCACGAGTTTGCGAGGGTGACAATTCTGGTGGGAAGGTCAAGCCAGGCAGCGGGGAGGCGGATGAGCGCGTCACTGTTCCCCCGCCCCCCCTATTCAGGCAATTAGCCGCTGAAATTGAATTGGAAGACCCCGTCATTGAAGTCAAAATCGCTGACCCCAATGTTTCCGGGTAAATCCTCAAAGCCAAAGGTGTTATTGCCTAGGCTTTTCAGATGAGAGGTTCCATCTGGGTTGGCGTCCCCAAAGGTGAAATATGCCACTGTATGGGTTAAGAAGTTCTCTAGCGTTGCCCCTACGTTCGTCGGGTTGGTTTG